>JBGTUV010000017.1:0-12379 GCA_041938985.1 Candidatus Nitromaritima sp.
TTTAAAGGGGGCCTTTGGGAACCTTGGCTAACTACAGGATATTATGTGAAAAACTCATGATAGTTTTAGCAGTTTTCACTTTGGCGATACTCAGATCAATTTATTTGAGTTTAAGTTTTTGAAATTAAAGGCATTTTATCCGTTTGATAAAAAAAATCACACAATGGGACTGAATATATATCAATTCTAATTTTTATTGAGGCAATCTTATAAACATTTTTTCCACAGCTGTTACGATACTTTACACGAAACACTTTTAGTGATTTTTACTTGCAAGCTAAAAGGGGAATCAATGCATTTATGAGTATCGCCATGGGTTACAGGATTATTCCTATAAAGAGTAGACAAAATCTAAAGATTCAGATTTTGACGGTATGCCACTAGGTAGTGGTTTATATCTGGAGGTACTGGGGCTTCAAAAACTAAGGGTTGTTCATTGACAGGATGGTTTATTTCTATTCTATGGGCGTGCAGAGCCTGTCGAGGCATCATCAGGTAGGGTCCCGTGATTAAGCCGCCATATAATTTATCTCCAAGAACGGGGTGGTGAATTGATGCCAAGTGGACTCTGATTTGATGAGTTCGCCCTGTTTTTGGAAATAGTTGAAGATAAGAAAAGTGTCCAAGGGTCTCTAAAACTTTGTAGCGGGTTTCTGCTTGGCGACCCTGATTAATGGTGGCGGTCATTTTTTTTCGATTGGTTTTGTGCCTTCCTATTGAAGTTTCTATAATTCCAGAGGCAGACTTTACTACACCGCGCACCAGAGCGAGGTAGGTTTTTTTTACTTTTCGATTCTTAAATTGACTAGCAAGAGAGCGGTGGGCGATCTCATTTTTGGCAATGAGTACAACCCCGGAGGTGTCCTTATCTAGACGGTGTACAATGCCTGGTCGTTCGACACCACCAATTCCAGGCAAGTCAGAACAATGGTTTAATAACGCGTTGACCAGGGTGCCTTTTGCATGTCCCGGTGCGGGGTGTACTACCATTCCCGCAGGTTTGTCTACTGCGAGCATTGCCTCGTCTTCGTATATGATTTTAAGAGGTATAGATTCAGCCTCTATCCCTGACGTGGAGGGTGGGTAAATACTAAGAACTATTCTGTCGCCAGTTTTGATTCTGTATTTTGCCTGTGCCGGAGAATCGTTAACAGAAGCGTGACCTAGTTCGATTAGCCTTTTAAGGTGAGACCGACTAAATTCGTTTTGGTTTTCAGAAAGAAAAACATCCAACCTGAGCGCCTGGTGATTGGAGTCGACTAGAAACTCTAACCTTCTCATAGGGGGGAATGTATTTGTAATTAGCGAGGACCCTACTTTTCCATCAAACGGGGCATCAGTTCTACTAAGTTACAAGGTTTGTGTGTGCTGTCTAATTGGTGCACGATAATCATGTCCCACGCATCTTTACACGCGCCGGTGGAACCGGGTAAGGCAAATAGAAATGTTCCATTCGCAACACCTGCAGTCGCCCGAGATTGTATGGTCGAAGTTTTGATATTCTGGTAACTCAACCACCGAAACAACTCTCCAAAACCGGGAATGGGCTTCTCGTACAAGGATTCGAAAGCTTCAGGGGTCACATCTCTTCCCGTAACACCAGTGCCTCCGGTGGCTATAATGACATCCACTTCAGATGAGTTGATCCATTCTTTAAGGACATCCTTTAGTAAAGATAACTCGTCTTTGACAATTCGTTTTTCCACGAGGTGATGTCCGGCTTCTGTTAGCCGCTTTGCCAGGGTATCTCCTGATTTGTCATTTTCGTTCGTCCGCGTATCGCTTACAGTAAGGACTACAATATTTACGGATTTTCCTTTTGCCGTATCACTCATGGGTTAGTCGTGGTTAGAAATAGGTGGATTGCGCTATGTACTAATTTACACAGGGTCTGAAACTGCACTTGGCGTAGAAACCTTAAACTGTTAATTTAAATTTGTTTTAAACAATAGTGCCCCGTTCAATATCTAAGGGCCAGAATTAATAACTCATCATAGCATAAAAAAAAAGCGAAATAGTTATGCCAACAGCTTTAGTGACAGGAGGTGCTGTTAGACTGGGGCGCTCTATAGCTCTTCACTTGGCAGGGCGCGGATACAATATTGCCCTTCATTATGGGAGTTCAAGGGAATCCGCCGAGCAAACAGCCGAAGAAACGAGAAAGTTTGGGGTTCAATGTAAAACATACTGTGTTGATTTCACCAACTTCGACTCTATTTCCTTGTTGATGGATCAAGTCTTAGCAGATTTCAACTCAATCGACCTTCTTGTGAATTCAGCAGCAAACTTTATTCAAAAAAACCTTGAGGAAACATCTAATCCAGAGCTTCTCGACACGATTAATATTAACCTAATGGCTCCATTTATTTTGATGAGAGAATTTAAAAACAAGGTTAACAATGGGCTCATTATAAATATCTTGGACGAGCGTATTCTAAGAAGGGTCTCCACTTTTGGTGCTTACTCGGTTAGTAAATCAGCACTGGCCCACCTCACTGAACTTTCGGCTGTGAGTTGGGGCGAAACTATTCGCGTTAATGGCATTGCTCCAGGCCTAATCCTACCTCCATCAGGGAGTTCTGATGAATACCTTATAAAGAACGCATCAAATATTCCCACGAAAACACATGGCAATACGTCGGACATTCTACGCGGATTCGATTATCTATTGGACAGTCCTTTCGTCAATGGAGAAATCCTGTTTATTGATGGTGGAGAGTCGAAAAAACGGTGATTTGAGCCTAGAGCCAAATAGTTGACTTTACAGTTTTTGAGGTGATAGGTTAGTCCGCTATGAGCCTAATAATTTTCAATACCTTATCCGGCAAAAAGGAAGTATTTGAGCCTGTGCGTGAAAACATAGTAGGAATGTATGTTTGCGGAGTCACGGTCTACGATTATTGCCATGTTGGTCATGCCCGATCAGGGGTTGTTTTTGATACCATTTTCCGTTACTTGAAGCATTGTGGGTACGATGTCACATACGTAAGAAACTTCACCGATATAGATGACAAGATTATTAATCGTTCCAAAGAGCAAAATATTCCTTGGCAGGAGTTGACGGAAAAATTTATCCAAGCGTTTTACGAGGATATGGGACGACTCTATATTCAATCACCAACGGAAGAGCCGAAAGCCACTGACCACATTCAAGAAATGCTCGATATGATTTCCTCATTGATTGAACGCGGAAAAGCTTATGAGTCAGAAGGAGATGTTTTTTATTCGGTAAGCTCTTTTGATGGATATGGGCAGCTTTCTGGAAAAAATATAGAAGACCTTCAGGCGGGTGCAAGAGTAGACGTGAACGAAAAAAAACGAGATGCACTAGACTTTGTTTTGTGGAAAAAAAGTAAACCCGATGAACCTAACTGGGATAGCCCTTGGGGCGCAGGGCGACCTGGTTGGCATATTGAATGTTCGGCTATGGGGCGAAAATACTTTGGAGATACTTTTGATATCCACGGAGGCGGAAAGGACTTGGTTTTTCCCCATCATGAAAACGAAATCGCACAATCCTGTGGTGTGACAGGTTGCTTGCCTGTCAGGTTTTGGGTGCACAATGGATTCGTTAATATAGATAAGGAAAAAATGTCAAAGTCGCTAGGTAATTTTTTTACTCTGCGAGATATTTATAAAAAGTTTCACCCGGAGGCATTACGTTTGTTTTTGGTTAGCAGTCATTACAGGAGCCCTATAGATTTCAGCATGAAGAACTTAGAGGATGCGGAAAAGGTGATATTGCGTTTCTATGAGGCTTTGGATAATGCGGGATCTATTGTAGGAGACCACAATGTTTCTCTAGAGGAGATTAAAAACCACCCTTTTTTAGCTAAATGCGAGAAGGCAATGAATGACGACTTTAATACTGCTGTGGTAGTTGCTCATTTGAACGAAGAGTCACGCGGAATTAATTCTGAGTGCAGTCTTATTGGTAATGGAGAGGGGGATAAGAAAAACCTAGCTCTTCGTCTTTCGACCTTTAAATTTGTAGGGGGGTTACTAGGTTTACTTACAGGATCACCAGAAAAAATTAGGCAAGAAATATTTAACATCAAGAAAACAGAGCTTGAACTTGATGTTGGGAAAATCGAATGTCTTATTAACGATCGTAATGAAGCGCGCAAGAACAAGAATTGGGGTCGAGCAGACGAGTGTCGAGACGAGTTAACGCAAATGGGAGTTGTCTTGGAGGACACAGCCCAGGGTACCGAATGGAAAATAAAATAACCTAAAATAGGAAGTTAAGAGGTTTTTTTTATTTCCAACAGTTAATCAATTCAACAATGTTCTAGTTGTTGATCCCAAATATCTCCAAGATTATTGTGCAAAGAGGAATAATGTTGACGCTGCTGAGGATTTATCTCATAATTCCTTCCTTATCCATTTTAAGATAAACACTGGGTGTTTTTGATAACTAGTCCTGATAAGCACTTGATTCCACTTGATGAACGGGATACAGTGTCCTTTATCCCTATTTTTGTTATACCTCGAGTCATATTTGTAATATGGATCATTTAGACGAACTAGAAAACCAAAGTATTTTTATAATGCGTGAGGCGTATAAGAACTTCAAGAACCTTGCAATGCTTTGGTCTATTGGTAAGGATTCGACAGTGCTTGTGTGGCTTGCACGAAAAGCATTTTTTGGTCATTGTCCTATCCCGCTGGTGCATATTGATACTACCTACAAAATTCCAGCAATGATTAAGTATCGGGATGAGTTTGCGAAGAAATGGGGTCTCAACTTAGTGGTAGGAAAAAACGAGAAGGCGCTAAGTGAGGGAATGAACCATGAAAAAGGTCGGCTTGTTTGTTGCGAAGCACTAAAGACAATGGGTTTGCACGCAGTAATGGAACAGGAGGGATACACCGGCCTCATGCTTGGTATTCGTAGAGATGAGGAAGGTACTCGAGCAAAGGAGCGTTATTTTTCTCCTCGCGATAAAAATTTTGAATGGAATTTTAAGGATCAACCCCCGGAGCTCTGGGATCAGTTCAAAACATCTTTTACCCCAGACACACATATTCGTATTCACCCGATTCTTCACTGGACCGAGTTGAATGTTTGGGAATATATCCACCGTGAAAAAATTCCAATCATTGATCTTTATTTTTCTAACTCGGAAGGTAAACGCTATAGATCACTGGGTTGCGCGCCATGCACGTTCCCCATTGATTCTAAGGCTAAAAATGTGATCGAAGTTATTGAAGAGTTGAAACAAACAACATCCGCTGAACGTTCTGGCAGGGCTCAAGATCAGGAAAACACATACGCGATGCAAAAACTTCGCGCCCGAGGGTATATGTAATTTAAAGTAGCTATTCGCCCCACCGAGTCAAAATCAATTTAAAGAGTAATTATGAGTGATAACGGTAAGGTTAATTTATTGAATAATCGTTTGATGAAGCTGGTCATTGTGGGTCATGTGGATCATGGCAAATCTACCTTGGTTGGGCGTCTTATGTCTGATACGGACAGTTTACCTACAGGGAAACTAGATTTTGTAAAGGACATTTGCAAACGTCAGGGCAAGGAATTCGAATTTGCGTTCCTTCTTGATGCGTTGGAGGAAGAGCAGGAACAAGGAATCACAATTGACACGTCACAAATATTTTTCAATACACAAAAAAGACGATATGTGATCATTGATGCTCCTGGGCACAAGGAATTTTTAAAGAATATGGTTACAGGTGCGGCTAATGCTGAGTCAGCTTTACTGCTGATTGATGCATATGAGGGGATTCAAGAACAGTCGCGTCGTCATGGGTATATTCTTAAATTACTTGGGTTGACTCAGGTGGCTGTGGTTGTTAACAAGATGGATTTAGTCGACTACGACCCCGAGGTTTATTACAAGATTAAAGCTGAATATACGAAGTTTCTTGGCTCAATGGGTATCGAGGCTAGAGAATTTATTCCTGTTTCTGCCAAGTTGGGAATTAATATTGCCAAAACTAGTGGAGAAATACCTTGGTATAAAGGACCGAGTATTCTTAGTATGCTAGATCAATTCACAGAAAAACAACCACCGACGCACTTACCATTTCGTTTTCCAGTACAGGATGTTTACAAATTTGATGAGCGTAGAATAATTTCTGGCAGAGTTGAGTCGGGAACGGTTAACGTAGGCGACCAATTAGTTTTTTCACCTTCAAACAAGATAGGGGTGATTAAAACTATTGAGGCATGGAGTGTGGAGAACCAGCCTATAGAAGCCAAGGCTTCTGAGTCAATAGGTTTTACTCTTGAGGAACAGATTTTTGTGGAGCGTGGTGATGTTGCTACTCTCAAATCCGATCTGCCGATTGTTTCTACTACGTTTGACGTCAACGTTTTTTGGATGGGTAAGCGCCATCTTGAAAAAGGAAGAACCTATACATTGAAACTAACTACCCAAGAAGTACCCTGCGAGATCGTAGAATTTAAAAAAGTGGTAGACGCCTCGACGTTAGAAACACTTGAAGGCCAGGAATTTTTAGCCAAAAATGATGTTGCCGAAGTTACGCTGCGTACTGTTACCCCGGTGACTTTTGATCTGTTTGGCTCGATTCCAACTACTGGTCGATTTGTTTTGGTCGATGAATATGATGTGTGCGGCGGAGGGATCATTACTACATATACGCCAAATAAGAGTGATCGTTTGCGTGATGAAGTCCGCAATCGGGATTTTCATTGGCTTAAAAGTGATATTAAAATAGAAGAAAGAGCTTATAAAAACGGGCATCAGTCGACTTTGATATTGATCGTAGGAGCGTCTGGTATTGGTAAGGCTAAATTGGCGAAATACCTTGAACGAAAACTATTTGAACTTAATTATCAGAGTTACCTTTTGGATGGTCGTAATGTTGCTTTGGGTGTTTCTGCTGATATTGAGTCACAGCAGAAAAAGCAAGAAGGTGAAGTGCTACGTCGATTTGGTGAAGTGGCAAAACTGTTTCTTGATGCGGGACATGTGGTTATATCTACATCCAATGTTTTTAACCAAGAGGACCATACAGATCTTCGCTTATTAGTAGAACCCTGCCAAGTTGTCGAAATTTTTGTTACGGATGAAAAAGAGACAAGTAAAAATTGTGATATCAAATTGTCGATAGTAGAGGCAGGAAAAGAAAGTGAAGCAGTAAATACGATTTATGATTATCTAAAAAATAAAAAAATTCTCACAGGTCACAATTATTCAATATAGGTGCAGTTAATTGTTTTTGCTTTGTACTTTGGAAAAGGATTGACTTTTAGTGGATGAGGTGCAGAATGTACCTCTTCCTGGCCCTAATCGTGGTTTTTTTGCAAACGAGGTCTCAAACAAAATGCCCAAGGTTACTATAACTAATGAAGAAACAGGTGTATCCAAGGAATACAAGTTGGGTTATGGCGCCAATTTAAGAAAATCTGCATTGTTTCAGGATGTGGATCTTTATAAAGGGCTCAATACTCAATTAAACTGCCGGGGAATGGGTCTTTGTGGTAAATGCGTTATAGAACCGACCCCACTTGAAAACGTAAGCGAGCAAACCCTTTTTGAAAAAATTCATCGGCTGGAACCCCACCAAAGGCTAGGATGTCGTACCAAAGTGTTTGGACCTGTTACCGTCAAAGCAGGAATCCAAGATTAAACTTTTCACCATCTCTATTTAAACCGTCAAGATAGTAAAAAAAATCGTGGACCAAACTTTGTCCTTCTTTGCTTCGATTCTGATTTTTACATTTGCAGGATAATAAGGACGGGTAGAAACGTTAACCCGATCAAGGTAATGAACGCGTGTATCAGGATGTCCCATCGTTTGCTGATAGGTACGAGTGTGATAAAGTAGGCGAAAACTAAGTAGTCCCAGACTGTGTTTTCTCCGTGTATTTGGTTCATTATAAGGAAGTTAACCAGACAAATAAGAACTCCGTAGTATAGGAAGCTATGTATTCTAATGATGGCTGGAGTTTTTTTTTGGAATGCCATGAAGACACCCAAGAATATATTTACAACATGAAACCCGATCGCTGGAACAAGCCAGATCAGAGATGATGACGATGAAAGATTTGGAAATAATTCAGTTGCCATGAATCCAACATGGAAAAGTAGTTGATGTTTTAAAAAGAGAAGAATTCTAGCATGGATATAAATTTAAAAAATCGCAAAGTAGTCATTACAGGTGTTAGTGAAGGTATAGGGAGAAGTTTAGCTTTGGCCTTTGGTGAGGCGGGAGCACTTGTTGCTGGGTCTGCACGCAATAGAGAACGACTTAGTGCCATCGAAAGTGAGATTTCTGGGACAGGGCATTTTTTTTATTCGGCTGATTTTTCTAAATCAGATGACATCCAAACGTTTCATAATAAAGCTATCTCCGCAATGGGAGGGGTTGATATTCTTATTAATAATGTCGGGTCGATTCAGAAACTGGCGGGGTTTTTCGACCTTAGCGATGAAGACTGGCAAGAGGCGTTTGATGTTAATCTCATGTCAGCTGTGAGAACCTGTCGCCTTTTTAGCTCATCCTTAAGACAATCAGACTCAGCAAGGATTATAAATATTACGTCTGTTGCGGCAAGTCGTCCTGGAGATGTGTTCCCTCATTACAGTGCTGTGAAGGCAGGGCTATGCAACTTGACTATTTCTCTAGCACGCACCCTTGCTAAAGATAAAGTATTAGTCAATTCGATTTCTCCGGGACCTGTTTGGTCAAAGTCCTGGGATGATGAAGCTAAGAATATCGCTGAGAAGTCAGGAAATGACTTGCAGGGTATAGTTGATGAAATGCAGACTTCCTCAGCTGAAACATTATTACTTAAACGGATGGGAGTTCCTGACGATGTTACAGGTTTGGTTCTTTTTCTAGCTTCCGATTTGTCAGGTTGGATCACTGCTTCGAATTTTACAGTGGATGGAGGCTTTGCTCAGAACCCTTACTAAACATTAATAAAGAAAAATAAGAAATGGGCCTCAGTGCTAAACGCAATAAACATCAAAAAAATTTTAAGAAAAAATTATGACGGAAACTATCAATCCACAGATTTTTAGAGAATACGATATCCGCGGTTTAGTGGATAAAGATTTGACCCCAGATTCCACAGAACGAATTGGCAAAGGTATAGGTACCTATATTCGGAGAAACGGGGGGAAAACTCTTACGGTTGGGTATGACATGAGAGGCAGTTCCATCCCGTTCAGAGATAGCCTTATCCGTGGATTGAATTCTACCGGGTGCGATGTCATAGATATAGGCTTGGTTCCAACTCCAGTGGCGTATTTTTCTTTGTATCATTTAAAACCAGATGGTGGAGTGATGATCACGGGAAGCCATAACCCACCAGAGTTCAACGGATTCAAAATTAGTCACGGTCTGCACAGTTTGTACGGAGATCGTATTCAGGAGTTGCGAAGACTTATCAATTTAAATGAATTTGAATTTGGAGTGGGTAAGTTGAGCCATGCAAATATTTTGGAAGATTATATTCAATGTATTAGTAGTTCGGTTAATATTTCCCGTTCGGTTAAGGTTGTGGTCGATGGAGGAAATGGGTGCTTTGGGATCGTAGGTCCTAAACTTTTAAACCGAATAGGTGCAAATATTACTGAACTATATTGTGAGCCCGACGGGGACTTCCCCAACCATCATCCGGATCCAACTGTGGCAAAGTACATGGTGGATCTTATTGACAAAGTAAAAGAAGAGGGAGCGGAGCTTGGGATCGGATTCGATGGTGACGCGGACAGGATTGGTATTGTAGATGAAAAGGGAAACATGCTGTGGGGCGATCAGCTTTTGATGTTATTTGCACGGGATATACTCAAACGGAATCCTGGTGCAACTGTCGTAGGTGAGGTCAAGTGTTCGCAAAACCTTTTCAAAGACATTGAGGAACATGGTGGAACAGCAGTCATGTCTGCTGCCGGTCATTCCCTGATTAAAAAGAAAATGCAGGAAACCAACGCGTTGCTGGCAGGTGAAATGAGCGGGCATGTCTGTTTTGCAGACTCCTATTACGGGTTCGATGATGCTATTTATGCGGCATGCAGGATTCTTCAGATAGTTGCATCTTCCAAGGTAAAAGTTTCAGAGATGCTTCTCGATGTTCCAAAAACTGCGGCAACTCCGGAAATACGAGTTGATTGTCCTGATGATCGAAAATTTGAAATAGTTCGTGAACTTACAGAAAGTTTTAGCAAAAAATACGATGTGATTGATATTGATGGAGCTAGAGTTAATTTTGATAAAGGATGGGCTTTAATACGTGCTTCAAATACGCAGCCAGTTATTGTTTTCAGATTTGAAGCAAATAATACAGAGCGGCTTGATGAAATCATTTCTCTAGTTCGTAAAGCAATGTCCAAATATGAACCCATCGTTACTCTCGGACAGGAATTGTGCTGAAAAGGTATCTGCATACTCGGTTTCGGGTTCATGATATGGATCGCTCCATTAATTTTTATAATGGTATTCTGGGCATGGAAATTGTTGAGCGTAAAACATCTCCTCGCGGTTCACAGCTTGTATTTTTGCGCTTTCCCGGGACTAACTGCGACCTTGAATTGTGTTCCTTCCCCGACAGCGGAAATATTGAGGTCCCAGAAGACTTAGTACATTTGGCATTTCAAGTCGAAGACCTTGAATGGTGCATGACCAAATTAGAAGAGGAGGGGGTTCCCATTACGGAAGGTCCAATCGAAGCGGAGAATGGAACGCGGTTTATTTTTACTGAAGATCCAGATAAATATGAAATTGAGTTGATGCAATACTCAAAAAAATAAACTAGCGATGACGTTCTCTAGTATAAATTTTTAAGATTTAAAACTGTCCTTACTTCACAATGATCCTTGCCTATCCGACGACATGACCTAGGTAGCCACTTATTTCTCCGGCGTCCAGGTATTTAGCCACAAGTGCTTCCTTCTGCTATCCGTTTGTGGGTTACAAACCGAGTGGCTACTTGAGGTAGTAAAGGCTTTTAACGAGGGGTAGAATGGTATCGAAAGGACACAGACTTAGAAGGTAAGCCGGTTTTTCTTAAGCCAGTTTTCTGAGTCAAATTGTTTACTACGGAACTCTTCAAAATCAAGTTCATGCTTAGAAAGTTTACGTCCGTCAATGTACTGGGGTTTTTTAGGGTTCTTTTTTCGTGCCGCTTTTGGAATAACTGGTTTTTCTACAGTATCGTCCTGTTCTATATTTAATTCCAGCGATTCGGTGAGCACCTGCATTTTGAGCACCAAAACCATGAAACTTTGAGGGCATATATCATCGTTTTTTTGAATTTCTTCAACTATTTTTCGGACTTTCTCTGAAGTCATAACGGCTTCCGTGATAGCTTTTGATAATTTTTCGAAATTTGGCTCAGAATCATGGGAGTGACTCATAAAGATTCCCTTTCAAAGTCATGCGTTTAAAAGCTAAAAGGTATTCAGAGCTGGAAGCAGCCCGTTAGTCAAAGGTAAACTGCTTAGCGTTTGAAGTCAAGTAACATTAGAAAATTCAAATAGCCAGTTTGTAGAAGGACTACCAGTTAAAACTGATGGACTTAGAATTCAATACTTTGGGATAGAGGGATCGATTCTTTCAGACCATGCTTCAATTCCTCCTGCCATACTTTTAACATCCTCAAACCCCATTTGTTTAAGAGCTTTGGCTGCCTTCAAACTTCTTACCCCAGCTTTACAGTGCAGTATGATTTGGTCGCTTTTGGAAATGGTAGTAAGGTTTTCCGGTTTCATGTCCTCAATTTTTCCTAGCGGAATAAGAGTCGAGCCATCAATTCGACAGATATCGTATTCTGAGGGTTCTCGCACGTCAACCAAAGTAAAGTTGTCAGGCCCGTCTAATTTCTGTTTAACCTCTTCGGCTGAAATCTCCCATTTTGCATTGTCAGTTTCTTCTTCAGCAGCAGAAGGAATGCCACAAAACTGTTCATAATCGATCAGTTCTGTAATGGTGGGATTTTCTCCGCAGATGGGACAATCTTTATCCTTCCGTAATTTCATTTCCCTAAACTTCATCCCAAGTGCATCAAAAAGCATCAAGCGCCCAACCAAAGTATCACCTTTGTCTAAAATAATTTTAACCACTTCGGTAGCTTGAATGAGGCCGATAACCCCGGGCAGAATGCCAAGTACACCGCCTTCAGCGCAACTTGGGACTAAACCTGGTGGCGGTGGTTCAGGGTATAAGCATCGGTAGCATGGGCCTTCTTTTGAATAAAAGACGGATGCCTGTCCTTCAAAACGAAGGATACAACCATAAATATAAGGTTTCCCTAATAGGACTGCTGCGTCATTAGCTAGATATCGAGTTGGGAAGTTATCTGTTCCATCCACAATGATATCGTAGTCCTTAAAAATTTCCATTACGTTTTCAAAAGAGAGCCGGATGTTGTAGGTGACAACTTCCA
>JBGTUV010000018.1:0-11836 GCA_041938985.1 Candidatus Nitromaritima sp.
TTTCGACGGTTGCTTCATTTTGAATTAGTTCGGTAACCACTTCCTCTTCAGCTACAATGTTAACCAATCCATATAGTTTGATCTTAATGAGAAGTCTTGCTAGCCAGTAAGTAATCGAATTGAGCCGATAAACGATAACCATGGGGCAGCCAAGTAATCCAGCTTCTAAAGTTGCCGAGCCAGAAGCAATGATTAAAAAATCGCAACAGTTCATTACGTCATATGATTTCCCTTCCACGATTCTTATATCGAGTGGATTTGATTTCAACCGTTCTCTAAAAATTTCAGAATTCAATGTATTCGCAACGGGCAAGATAAATTGACAATCTTTGACCTGTTTTCTAATCTCTGCTGCCGAATCGATCATAAGATCGAAAAGAAAGTAGATCTCATTATTCCGACTACCTGGTAAAAGGCCAATGATTTTTCTATTCGGATCTAATGAAAATTGTTTCATTGCTTCCTCGCGTGTCATGAAAGTTTTCACTGTTTCAATAAAAGGATGGCCTACAAACTCTGCATTAACACCTTCCTCCTTAAACAGAGTCTCCTCAAAAGGAAAAATAACAAACATCTTGTCTACCGTACGTCGAATCTTTTTTATTCTTCCCTTACGCACTTTAAAGGTTACGCCAAAGTTTTTATTATGAACTTTGCTTACGCTGATATATTTGGATAAAATTAGATTCTTTGGGTACAAACTTTGTTGTATCCACCCCCCAGTAATAGTTTGTAGTGTTGAGATCCTGAATTTCCACAACTCCCGCAAGTTTGTAATTTTTCGATACAAAACCATCAAGCCAATGAAAAAGCATAGACTTGGAATCTTTTTGGAATAACCATGAAGTTGGGATCACGACATTTATAAGGATAGGCGGTTTCGTTAATTCAATGTCGGTCATCGCTTCTTTTTGCATAGTCAGCGCATGCAAATGGTTTCCCATCAGGTAGTACATGAATATATGCTTGGAGGATGAAATTCTATCTGCATAAAACAATATTTGAGGTTCAGACCCCAGAATGGCAATTTTATCCGATGGGGCACTGTGCTCCTTGATATAATCTGCAATAACAGGCGACTCAGGAAAAGGGTTGTCGCCATATATTATTCTAGAGACCACTTCTGGGTTTGTTTGAAAAAAAAATTTACGTTGATCAAATATTGAATAAGAAAAAAAAAGTAGAACAAATCCAGCAGTGATTACGTGATTTATTTTTTTTAAGGGTATTTTTTTTATAAGGTTATTCATTGAATAAAATCCTACTCCAGTCAGGAGCGCTGTGGCGGGGAAAAGACAAAGAAAATAATGTGCACGAAAATAAAAAACCAAGGACATGGTAAAAAAAGAAAAAATCCAAAACATAACTATGAATATGACTGCCAATCGTGAGGTCTTATCCCACAAAGGGCTCAGAAGACCTATCGCCGCGGTCCAAAAAAATAGTGGAGATGATTTGATAATAGGGAGGGTTAAGATTTTAAATTGATAAACGGCCCTTGTTATTGAGATAGGGGGGGTCATTTCTGTCGGCATGATAAAAGTCCAGAAAAACATTTGCTCCCACGAGCCTGTTATCAAACAGAAAATAAAGAAAATAGCTAACGGTATAAAATACCCGAATGTAAAAAAACATAATGCGTCAAGCCAAGACCTCCTGCTTCGGTGAGATTTTTTAAATAATGTCCAATAACAATAAACGACAGGTAACCCGATGAAAACGAGGGCATTTTGTTTGATTAATAATCCTAATCCGAAAAATATCCCGCTCCATAGAAATAGTGATTTTTTTTTAGAATCGATACCGAGTAATAAAATATAAATCCCGGAGCAGATAAACAGCATGGTAAAAGGTTCACCGTGTGAAAATAATCCTTGAGCATGGGGGTTTAATCCGAGTAAACCGAAGGTTGCTCCAGAGACGATCCCTGTTAAAGAATTAAAAAATCTTTTACCAATCAAAAATATAATAATAATGGTGATTAAATTAGCGATCAGCAAGCAAAAGTGAATTGCAAAAATAGTTTGGCCTAGGATAAGAAAAGTTAATGCGTAGATTATAAAGAGACCCGGGAAGTAAAGTGAGTATGCTTGGGTGTAAGGAGGGACTCCCTCTAAAAGTAATTGAGCCATATAGGCATAGGCACCCTCATCACGTTCGAGAGGAATTTCCAGAAAAGGGAATCTTAGTTTTGTTATGATTAACAGGATAACGAATAAAGAGATTAGATCCCAGTACCGTAAAAATATCCCCTCCCCTGGCTGGTTATCCAAAAAGTTTTTATGATTCATTGTTTTAACTTTTCATTAACCGCAAGTTCTTTCGCAATTTTAAAATGATCAACTGATTTATCAGACTGGCCCAGGATTGATAATGCTGTACCAAGATTTTGGTGGGCCTCTACATAGTGGGGGTTAATTTTTATTGCGGTGTTGAAATGCGCAATGGCTTGCTTAAAATTCCCTTGTCCTCCTAAAGCACTTCCAAGACTGTTATGGGCGATGGCATTATTCGGATCCATTTTGATGATAGTTTCGAGGTGATCTATAGCCGGTTTAAATTTTTTTTTCTGGCTCAAAATATTTCCAAGGGCTAAATGCGCTTGCATAAAATCCGGTTTAAGCTTAATCGATTCGTTTAGGTGACGAATACCCTGTCCAGAATAACCCCATTTGTCTAAGGTGACTCCAAGATTGAAATGTGCCTCGGGAAATTCTGGATTGAGTTGAATAGCTTTCTTATAGTGAAAAATAGCCTCCTCTAAATCCTCCCACTTTTTACTTAGAGAATTAGCAAGATTGTTGTGTGCTTCCGGATAATCAGGTTTAAGTCTTATAGCTTCTTTATAGGAAATATTAGCTTCTTGGAAACGATTCAGTCCGCTTAAGGCATTGCCAAGATTGTTATGTGCTTCGTGATAGGTGGGTTGAAGTTTGACCGCACTTTTAAAATGAACCATAGCCTCCTCAAACTTCATTTGTTCGTTTAGAACGACACCAAGGTTATTGTATATACCAACAAAACTGGGATATTTTTTGTGAGTCACCTCAATGGCATGTTCAAAAAGTTTTACGCTGTTTTCCCAGTATTGCAACAGGACCGAGGTTAATGTTATTAGTACAGAAAAAAATATTCCCGTTAAAACAGACAACAGCTTCTTTCTAAAAGGATAATTTTGTAAAAGGTCCGGCAGCCCCCATGCGATGATGATAAATATTCCAATTAGAGGGACGTATGCATATCTGTCGGCCATCGCCTGCTGTCCAACCTGAACCAATCCAATAGTAGGTATTAAGGTCCCCAGGTACCAAAGCCAACCAACGGAAAGATAGGGGGCCTTTTTGATCAGTCGTAATATTATTATTGTTATACCTGTTAAAACAAAGCCACTCACCAGGCCCTTCCACATATATGATTCACCAAAAGGGTAAGGATAAAAAACTGAAAAATCTTTAGGCCACATCATTTTTTCTAAATAAACTAAATATGAAACTAGTGCATTACTGATACGTGTTGTTGTTTGTACAGTTTCAATAGATACGATGGCCCCTGCCAATTTTTGCGCTGATAATGTAACGATGCAGGAACCAACTACTAAAAATAGAAGGGGAATTTTTTCAAAAATCAAATTTAAAAGTTTCTTTTTATTTTCAATTTGATTTTGCGTATCACCCGAAAAAATTCTTTTAAGGTGTGCTATCTCGAAACGTTTTAAGGGCCAATAATCAAGTAACAGCAAGACAAAGGGTAAGGTTACCAGCATGGCTTTCGACATTAAGCCAAGTGCGAAAAATAGAACGACCGTACTGTATCTAGCTAAATTTCTTTTCTGGATATAGTGAACATAAGCCCACGTCGTCAACAACCAGAAAAAGGTGCCCAAGACATTTTTACGTTCTGCTGCCCATGCAACAGACTCAATATTGATGGGATGAAAAGCAAACAATGAGGCAACAAAGCAGCTTCTCCAAATTGATCCCGTCATTCGCGCAAAGACTAAAAATAAAAGTAGTGAATTCGCTATATGAAGTGCCAGGCTGGTTAGGTGGTGACCTTTCGGATTTAACCCATAAAGACGAATGTCAAGCATGTGCGATAACCAGGTAATGGGGTGCCAGTTGGCGGCATATGAACTGGTAAACGCCCAGATAAAATTTTCTTTCGAAAAATCCCTTATATGTTTATTTTCCGTTATATAACGGCCATCGTCATAATTGACGAACTCGTGGTATTGAACTTTCCAATACACAGCTAATATCAATACGCCCAGTAAAACACAGATTATTTTTTTCATGTTTAAACGGATTGTTCTTCAGTAATAAATTTATGTTATATCAGTTAGTAGAGATGGAGGTTTAGATTCTAAGATTTTTGTCTCACAAAAAAATTGGGAACTAGACAAAATTAGCTAAGATGTTTTTGCTTGGGAGTTGGATTTCAGTAGCTATTTGGTCCGCAGAAGGGCGACGGCGTAAGCGGCAATCCCCTCTTCGCGCCCTGTGAATCCGAGTCGTTCGGTAGTGGTTGCCTTAATATTAATTTGAGTGGGATCAATTTTAAGGGTTTCAGAGATATTTGTAGTCATCGACTCAATATGCGGGCCAATTTTTGGTTGTTGTGCAACGATGGTGGTATCAATATTGGAGATTTGGAAACCGCGTTCAGCGACCAGTTCACCGGATTTTTCCAACAAGACTAAACTAGAGACGCCTTTCCATTTGTTATCCGTATCGGGGAAATATTTTCCGAGGTCACCCGCGCCGGAGGCTCCTAGAAGTGAATCACACAGCGCGTGGCACAGGACATCGGCATCAGAATGCCCATCGAGTCCAAGACCGTGTGGAATATCCACACCTCCGAGAATGAGTTTACGCCCTTTTATCAAACGGTGAACATCGTATCCGTTTCCTATTCTGTACATAGCTGAATGAAGTTTTTTTAGGTCAATGCGTTGTTACGGTGATCAATTTCCTTACTTCTTCGCGCGCCCAGCGGTCCGCGGATTGAACGTCTTCAAGTGAATCTATGGTATGAGACTTGTGATTATTCATGGCCATTCGTATTGTTTCAGCAATATCTTTGAAGGGAATATTTTCATCAAGAAAAGCTTGCACAGCAACTTCGTTTGCGGCATTGAGCACTGCTGGCATACTGTGGCCTGCCTCTAGAGAGTCCTGGGCCAACTTGATGCAGGGGAACTTATCATAATCCGGTTCTTCAAAGGTCAACTGCTTGATCGCTGCAAGATTTAAGGTTGGTAATGCGCACTCTATTCGATCAGGAAAAGTCAAGGCATAGGCAATGGGAACTCGCATATCAGGTATCCCTAACTGAGCCATGACAGAAGTATCAACAAATTCAATCATCGAATGGATGATGCTTTGTGGATGAACAATGATTTCTACGGGAGTGTCGAGTCCGAACAACCATTTCGCCTCAATGTACTCCAACCCCTTATTCATCATCGTTGCAGAATCAATCGTTATTTTTGCCCCCATTGTCCAGTTGGGATGATTGAGCGCTTCCTTGACAGTGACGTTTGCCATTTGCTCTTTTGCAAAAGTGCGGAATGGTCCACCGGAACCTGTAAGAATAATTTTTTTAATGTGTTCCTTTTTTTCTCCGTTAAGCGCCTGAAGAATAGCACTGTGTTCACTATCAATCGGGATAAGATTAACCTTGTTTTTCGCTTCACGGAGTATCAGTTCCCCGGCAACCACCAGGGTTTCCTTATTGGCAAGAGCAAGGTCCTTATTCGATTGAATAGCGGCCAAGGAAGGTACCAAGCCGGCACTACCGACGATAGCAGAGATCACCAGCGATGCATCGGGGTGAGTTGCAACTTTAATGGAACCTTGTTCACCACAAAGAATTTCTACATCTTCCCCTTGAAGTAATTCCTTAAGTTCGCCAACCTTTGAAAGGTTGAAAACAGAAACGAGAGAGGGTTTGAATTCTTTAACTTGCTCGGCAAAAAGCTCAACATTACTTCCGGCGACCATGGCCGCAACAGTAAAACGGTCCCGGTTTTGTCGAACAACGTCGAGGGTATTGACCCCAATAGATCCGGTGGACCCTAAAATGGAAATCGTTTTCATGGGCGGATACTAAAACTTTGGATTAATTTCCCGGTACTCACTTGCTATAGCTCGTATCGGAGGAAGAAAACGGATTAAAGTACAAGTTTGAAATAACAATAAAACATAGGCCCGGCAAATAAAAGACTATCGATACGGTCCAAAATTCCACCATGCCCAGGGAGAACATCCCCGGAGTTTTTAGTACCTGCATGACGCTTTAATAAAGACTCTGCAAGATCCCCGAACTGCCCGATGGTACCGCAAATAAGAGCAACAAGTAAACAATGTACCATCGCTATATGACCCAAAAACCAATATCCGGCAATGGCCCCAGCAGCTAAACTTCCCACAAGACCGGCAATGGCACCTTCCATGGTTTTATTTGGGCTTACAACAGGCGCTAGAGGTTTTTTACCAAAATGTTTTCCCCCGTAGTACGCTGCAATATCACCTAGCCAGACAATGAGAAGCAGGAAAAAAATTAGGCGTCCGCCATCTCCAAAGTTTCGGATGAGGAGGTAGTATCCACCAAGACCCGCGACATAAAGAACGCCAAACAGGGTAAACGAAATTTGGTCTATAGCGACCTTAACGTTATCTTCATGAAAAAACCACGCTGCGAAAAGAGTTACACTCGCAATCAGTCCCCATTCCATCATAAAGCTTCCATTAAAATAAAAACTAAGGAGGAGCAAAAAACTCAAAATGATTCCACGGGTGGGGAACCCACTAATGCCAATCCGGTCAATGATAGTAAAATATTCACCTACTCCCATCAGGGTAACCACCGCCACCAACAACAGAAACAATAGAGGAGAACCGTAATACACGATTCCCACAACAATGGGAACGGCAACAATACCTGTTAGCACTCGTTTCAATGACTACCCTCTAGCTTTTTCTATGCGGATAAAATTGGATTTTGAGAAAAAATAATCACGATTTTATAATCTGTTCTTGGGTCATGCCAAACCGTCGTTCTCGTTTTTGAAAATCAATGATCGCATGAAGCAAATCTTCTTCTTTAAATTCGGGCCACAGTACCTTAGTGTAATGCAGCTCGGTGTATGCTATCTGGTACAAAAGAAAGTTGCTGATTCGCATTTCACCGCTTGTTCTTATCAACAGATCTGGGTCTGGAAGAGACTTTGTTTGTAGAAATTTTTCGAAGACGGAATAATCAATATCTTCCACGAGCAATTCACCGGTGCGTACCTTGTCTGCTATTTGCTGAACCGATTTTAAAATTTCCTGACGCCCTCCATAACTCAGTGCCAAAGTAAGTGTCATCCCATCACAGTCCTTTGTGTAATCCTTTGTATGCGCGATAAGTTTCTGAATCTCAGGTGGAAGGTCCTCGAGTTGACCTATCGTATGAAAACGAATATTTTCATTTTTCATTCGTTTGAGTTCTTTATTCAGGTAATGATCCAGAATTTTCATCAGTGTATTGATTTCGACAGGTGGGCGACTCCAATTTTCATCTGAAAAGGAGTATAGCGTGAGGGCTTCAATATCGAGTTTGCGACACAAGGAAACGGTACGATCCACTGTTTTTACCCCTTCCCAGTGACCTTGTATCCTCGGAAGCGAGTTTTTCTTCGCCCAGCGCCCATTGCCGTCCATGATGACAGCGATATGTCGAGGCATTTGAGTAAGGTCCAGTTCTTCAAGTAATGAGGAGTTTATCGAGGAAAGATCCATCAGACTAAATATGGTTATGAAACTTTAAGAATTGGTTTAGATTCACTCATCGAGTTAGAAAGCACGTCAATATTTTAGTTTAGGTCGTTAATTGTCTTCCGTCTGTGACAAAAATTGTAGACGCCTATTATAGGGTAATCATCAAACATTAAGGACATCTTTTTCTTTGGCTGCGGAGAGTTTTTCGGCTTCCTTAATACATTCGTCAGTTATTTTCTGCAATTTTTCCAAGCCCTTTTTCGCATCATCTTCAGAAACTTCATGATTTTTTTCCATGGTTTTGAGCTTGTCGTTAAAATCACGTCGCACGTTACGGATGGCCACCTTGCCTTCCTCTACGTACTTCTTCACGATTTTAACTAATTGCTGCCGTCTTTCTCCAGTAAGCGCGGGGATATTCAACCGGATGATTTTCCCGTCATTGTTTGGAGTAAGACCAAGATCAGATGACAAAATGGCTTTCTCAAGATCCTAAAGAATTGAAACATCATAGGGCTGGATTGTGATGGTTTGATTGTCTGGAACACCCAGCGTTGCGACCTGGTTCAGCGGAGTCGGATTCCCATAATAATCTATCTTGATACCTTCCAGAATGGCTCCGCTGGCACTTCCAGTTCGTAACTTGGAAAGCTCCTGGCGTAAATGATCCAGGGAATTTTTCATTTTTCTTTCACAATCCGCGAATAAATTTTCCATTTACGAATTAACTCCTACTAGGGTTCCAATTTTTTCACCCATCAGAACTTTTTTAATACTACTTTTCTCTCGAACGTTAAAAACAATCATCGGTAGTTTGTTATCCATGCATAATGATACCGAGGTTGAGTCCATGACCTGTAAACCCTTTTTTAAAATTTCCAAGTAGGTCAACTGGTTAAACTTTACCGCAGAATCATCTTTCATGGGATCGGCAGAATAAACTCCATCCACCTTGGTTGCTTTGAAAATAACATCCGCGCCTATTTCCACGGCTCGTAAGGATGCGGCGGTATCAGTTGTAAAATATGGATTACCAGTACCGGCAGCAAAAATTACCACCCGATCCTTTTCCAGGTGACGTATTGCCCTTCGTCTTATATACGTTTCTGCAACCTGTGGTATCTCGATTGCGGTTTGCACACGGGTTTGTATGCCGACATCTTCCAGGGCATGCTGCAATGCTAACGCGTTAATGATCGTTGCAAGCATGCCCATATAATCTCCTGTTACACGCTCCATTCCCAAGTTGCTGGCAGTGGCTCCACGAAAGATATTGCCACCGCCAATGACAATCGCCATCTCAACACCCAGATTTTTCCCATCAAGAACTTCATTGGCAAGGTTTTTAATGGCTTCAACATCAATACCAAACCCGCCATCTTGTTTAGCTAGGCTTTCCCCACTCAGCTTTAGAAGAACTCGCTTGTAGACCGACTTACTCATGTTTTAATTACCAATTTCAAACCTGCAAAAATTTTCGACCAGTATATTTTCACCCAAAGTTGCAATATTTTGCTTGATCAACTCTTGAATCGTGCAGTCCGAATCTTTAATAAATTTTTGTTCCAGAAGACAGTTCTCTTCATAAAATTTGTCCATTTTTCCTACAACGATTTTATCAATTATTTTTTCCGGCTTACCGGAATCTCTTGCCTGGGCGGCGTAAATTTCTTTTTCCTTTTCCAACACATCCTCCGTTACTTCGTCACGGGATACAAACCTCGGTTTGGAAGCAGCGATATGCATACAAATATCCTTGGACAATTGCTGAAAATCTGGTGTGTTGGCAACGAAGTCTGTTTCACAGAGTACCTGTGCCATGACTCCAACTTTACTTCCAGGGTGTATATAAGAGGACACGGTACCTTCACTCGTTTTTCGGTCAGCTTTTTTATCCGCCTTGGCGAGTCCCTTTTTTCGAAGGAAGGTAACGGCCTCTTCGATATCGCCACTGGTTTCCTTGAGCGCATTTTTACATTCCATAATGCCCGCGCCTGATTGCTGGCGTAAGTTTTTGACCATTTCTGCTGTTATTTCCATTCTTCCTATCCTTATTTTTACGGGTTTATACTTTTTTAAACGATCCTTATGCGAAGAGGAAATTAGCCTTCTCTCGTAAATTCCACTACGCAAGCACATTGAAAGATCAAAGAAAAAACGACCTTTACTTAATTGATTTATAAAAATACTTTAAAATTAGGTACCCACGTTATCGTGAAATAACCTTACAAGAGCAGGTGAAATCAGACCGGGATCTTTTCTTCTTCGTTTTCAGAACTCGGATCAGGTTCTGCGCTAACCTTTTCACCTTGTTCATCTTCACCAGAAGATTTTACGGGAGGTTCCGGTTTTTGTTCTTCAGGCTTTTCTACGTCCTTGCGGCTGGCTTGGAAAACTTCTTGACCTTCTAATGCAACGTCTGCAACCCGTGTTGCAAATAACTTGATGGATCGAATCGCATCGTCATTACCCGGGAAAGGAAAGTCAATTCCATTTGGGTCACAATTGGTATCAACCAAGGCAAACGTTTTAATCCCAAGAGTTTTTGCTTCTGCCAAAGCGATTCGCTCTTTTTGTGTATCAATAATGAAAAGGGCGTCAGGGAGTTCGCGCATACTTTTTATTCCACCAAGAAACTTATTGAGCTTCTCTATTTCTTTCCGTTTATTGAGAGCTTCTTTTTTGTGCAGACGCTCAAACTCACCCTCTTCTTCCATTTTTTCCAGTTGCAGTAACCGATCAATACTCTTACGAATGGTTGAAAAGTTCGTCATCGTTCCACCCAACCAGCGTTGGTTGACAAAGTACATGCCACACCGTTCGGCTTCTTGCTTGACAAGTTCTTGAGCCTGTCTTTTTGTGGCAACGAAAAGAATCTTCTTCCCGGCCGCAGTTATTTTCCTGATAAATTCCTCAGCCTCGCGGAACTTCTTCAAGGTTTTCTGAAGATCCACGATGTGAATTCCATTTCGTGCACCATAAATGTACTTCTTCATCTTGGGGTTCCAGTGGGTGGTCTGGTGACCAAAATGAACCCCTGCTTGCAGCAACTGCGTCATCGTAATTTCTGGCATTACTACTCCTTTGCTAAATAAAAAATGGTTAGTCCTCCGCAGCTGTCACTTCAAGCCTAAAACCTTGCGGTCACCATTAGGTTTGATCCGGCTGCGTGCGTGATAAAATACTGTTCTCGGAAATATTTTCCCTGCAAAAAGCGGATTGCCCAGCAGACTAACACACTGTTTTTAAGGTGACAAGCTTAGATTGAAAGGAATCAGCTAAATCTGAAGAATGGATTCAAATCGTCATTTCGCCAGAGTAAAATGGGTTGATTTTGAAGGGGATATCTATTTTTCTAATCAATTAAGACCAATACCGATTAATTGGGCGTTTTTTATGGGCTGACCTGTAGGAGAGATTGTTCTAACCAACGCTGTCCGGTTACTTAAGAGGGATTAGTGTGAAGATCAAGTGTCTTTAGGGTAGCCATGTTACAAAATTTTCTATTGGCGGCAATTTTTCTGGCAAGGAAGCCACAACGTGTACCCGGCTGGTTATTATGTAAAGTTCCTGGTGTCGATCAAAGATGAGACCGTCAAACCCATCTTCAATACCGATGATTGTCGAATTATTCCTAGATGGTAGAGCTGCGAGTGATCGTTCGGATTATGTGTTCAACTTTAAACAGCCGCCGCCTGTCAATATGCCAATACGATTAACGGGCATTTTTTATGGCTAAAACTATGTTGATATTTTTTCAACTTGACGAGCGACCAGATCGTAGTCCGTCGATCCGGTAATAAGCATGGGTGAGATTTGTCCGATTTCTACTTCACTTTCCTCAATGATAACCTGCCCATCAATTTCGGGAGCCTGAGTAGCGAGGCGACCCGTTACCAGGTACTCTTCTTCAGGGTCGGCCCCTTCAATCAACACAGGAAAAATTTTACCAACTCTTGCTTTATTTTTTTTTCGGTTAATTTCCTGTTGAGCACTCATCAACTCATCCCGGCGTGAAACAGCAATTTTATTTGGAACAAGGTCCTGGTAGTTGTAAGCGGTGGTTCCCTCTT
>JBGTUV010000019.1:0-11762 GCA_041938985.1 Candidatus Nitromaritima sp.
TAGGCCTTGAAAAATAGTTTTTGTCGCTATTATAAATTCATCGATTTTTCGTAGACAACCTTCATGTTAGATCAAAATTTATTTATTAACGATTACGAAGAAACTAAACGACGTTTAACTCGAAAAAAGGTTTCGGTTGATCAGATAGAAGAGATCCGCAAAGCGATTCTAGACCGTAAAGCTTTTATTGGCGAGGTAGATGGACTTCGCGCCGAGATCAATGAAAAGTCAAAGCAGGTTGGTATTCTTTTTCAACAAGGGAAAAAAGATGAAGCCGAAGAAATAAAGTTATCCGTCCCAAAACTGAAAGAGGTGTTGGCAGTTAAGGAAGAAGAGTTTAAGAAGATCGATGAGAAACGAATGCAATTGTTGTTGAGAGTTCCAAACCTGCCTGATGATAATTGTCCGGATGGTTTTTCTGAGGATTGTAATATCGTTCTCAGAATGGAAGGTTATGAGAAGTCTGATTATGAAGGTAAGGAATTCAAACCTCATTGGGAAATAGGCCAGGAATTAGGTATTTTCGACGCAGAACGTGCAGCAAAGTTGAGTGGTGCAATGTTTGCTCTTTTGAAAGGTGATGGTGCCCGCCTACACCGAGCTCTCATTCAATTCGCTCTTTCCATAAACAGCGAACGAAACGAAGAAATTCTCCCCCCTCATTTTGTTCGTCCCGATATGATGATGGGAACCGGGACGCTACCAAAATTTGAAGAGGATGCGTATCGGTTTCGCGATGACGATTTATGGGCTATCCCCACAGGAGAGGTGCCGCTGACTAACATGCACGCAGGAGAAATTCTTTCCATTGAGGAGCTTCCCAAGCGTTACATGGCATATACGGTTTGTTTTCGACGTGAAGCAGGTTCGGCCGGTAAAGATACTAGAGGAATGCAGAGGCTTCATGAATTTCATAAGGTGGAACTTGTCCGTTTGTGTTCTCCCGAAATGGTAAAAGGGGAGTTTGAATTGCTGGTGGGTGATGCTGAGCGTCCTTTAAAAATGTTGGGTCTGCCTTATCGCGTATTGGATCTTTGTGGTGGTGATGTTACTTTTTCATCAACGCGGGTTCATGATTTAGAAGTCTACTCTCCAGGAACGAAATCGTGGCTGGAAGTTTCTTCTATTGGAGTTTTTTCAGATTTTCAAACAAGAAGAGGAAACAGCAGGTTTCGCCGAAGCGAGAAGGATAAACCGGAATTCCTGCATTCTTTAAATGGTTCAGGGTTAGCTGCGCCAAGGGTATGGGCAGCCATAGTCGAACATGGGTATCAACCAGATGGTTCTGTGCGAATCCCAGAAGTGCTGGTACCTTTTATGGGAGGTCAAAAAGAAATTCGACGTTCATGACTATTTTTTAAAAAATCTTGGAGTTCAAAAAGTGAAAAATAAAAAACAGGTGGGAAAGGCTCTAGGTCGAATCCCAAGTGGACTATTTATAGTTACAGCGAAATATCAAGATAAAGAAGATGCGATTCTTGCCAGTTGGGTTAATCAGTGTGCTTTTGATCCCCCAGAAGTAACTATATCCCTTGGAAAAATGAGAAATGCTAGGTTGTTAATAGAATCCTCAGGGGTATTTATAGTTAACGTTCTCGGTAAAGAATCTAAAGATCTTATGAAGCACTTTTTTAAATCTCATAAAGGGTCGATTTTTGATGGTCTCAAGACACGCAAAGGGATTGAAGA
Source organism: Candidatus Nitromaritima sp. (assembly GCA_041938985.1). Lineage (GTDB taxonomy): Bacteria > Nitrospinota > Nitrospinia > Nitrospinales > VA-1 > Nitromaritima. The sequence continues at coordinate 1,690 of JBGTUV010000019.1, forward strand.
AATACGAATATTAACGGATGCGGTATCTTACGTTGAATGCAGATTGTCAGATGCGGTAGTTTCTGGAGACCATGTTGTTTATTTTGGAGAGGTGGTAGGCGGTAAAATACTAAAGGGTGGTGAGCCAAGTTTTCACGTGCGTGATAATGGGTTTAATTACTGAGTCAAGCCAATCATTTTTGCTATGTCATAATTGGTTATTACCCAATACACCAAAGTTGAAAGAAAGACGATGATACTTAATGCAAATGCAATTAGTTTGAAAAGCCGTTTTGGATCTTCATGATAATATTCTTTAACATCATCGGTAAAACTTTCAACGACTCCTTCATTAGGGTTCTTCTTCCAGGTGCGGTCGATTGCATCTCGGCCATAAATAACTCCGAAAATGACAGCTATGATCAGTATCTCAATGGCACCTATCATGCTTTTTCTTCCTAGTTTTGCTTGTTAATTTTTGTTTAATAACTTGCGTATTTTCTCAGTGGTCTCTCACGCACGGGTAGTTTGGTCAATTGTTTAGTTTCTTTTTTGGTTTCAGTGCTTTTTGCGCAACGAAAACCATAATCGTCTAACCTTGAATCTGGGTAGGCATTATTGCGAAAAGAAGAATAAATAAATCCTGTAAGGTCCCGCCATGACCCACCTCTCAAAACTTTATACTCTCCTCCGATCTGACCCTTTGGATTGATGTGATTGGCAGGCTCGTCATAATACTCTCGATCAAACCAGTCGTCTACCCATTCTTTAACGTTTCCCGCCATGTGGAGAGCCCCATAAGGGCTTGCTCCTTCCCCAAATAAATCCACAGGTACCATTACATGGTGTTTAATCTCTTTCGTCCATACTTGAAGGTATCTGGCAAGCTTCTGAGTTGGTGGTTTGTTGCCCCATGGATATATCCTCCCATCTTCCCCACGTGCAGCTTTTTCCCACTCGGCTTCCGTAGGAAGACGCTTTCCTTTCCAGCGACAGTACTTATGGGCACCTTTCCATTTGACATTGTTGATTGGGTGATTCGCGAAGCCTTTCCTTGGTTGGTATTTTCCATTGTAAAAAAGAGTTCCATATTTATTATCAAGATAATATCCATTTACGTTATTAACATCATTTAAAAAAAGTGCGTAATCATTTGCCGAGACCTCGTAGCGGTCGATATAGTAAGAGTCTAGATATGTTTTATGCTCAGGAGCTTCGTCTTCGCCATGATCATTAGATCCCATAATAAAAAAACCACTAGGAACAAAAATCATATTTTTTGGAGGTTGTTTCGCTAAAAATGAATTATCGTTGGAGTTGGTAGAATTATCATTAGATGATGGTGATTTTTGACCAAGCATGACCCTTGCTTCATTAGAGAGTTCGTTTTTGGTCGCAAAGGTTAAAAATCGAGTTAAGTGCGGTGAGGCCATTTTCTTATTTCCAGCTTCCATATAAACCCAACCTGAAAAAAAATCTACTTCAATATGTTTTGGGAAAAGAAGAGCGGTATCATTCAAGTCTTTTAAAATTCCATTTAGGATTATTTCGGATCCTCCCACCAATGCTTTTCGGTACCACTTTTTGGCTGCTACGTAGTCATCACTCAACCAGGAATATAAACCTAAGTTCATACTGGCGAGTGAATCCAGCTGGGATGAGCGAGTTCCTAATTTCAAACCACGCTTAGTCCAGGCCGTTGCCATTTGGAATTCTCCCTTGCGATAATAAACCCAACCCAATTGGATATAGGTTGGTAGGTAGTTAGAGTTTTTCTCCAAAATACGCCTGTACTCTGCAATGGAACGATCAAGGTCTCCAGTTTTATAAAAAATCTCTGCCAAGATTTCTCGTGCTTGAATATTGTCAGGGTTACGCGAAATGATTGGATTAATGATGTCAATGGCTAACTTAGCATTACCAAGCTTGTTATAAATCTTTCCCATAGAGATATGGGCATTAATATCATTAGCATTTGCGATCGTTAATTGTTTAAGGTGCAGAAGTGCACTAATGTACTTTTCATTTTTGAGATAGATCTTAACTAGTTGCCTGCGAGCTTGGTTGAAGGAGGGTTCGATTTGTATTACCTGTAGCAAGGATTCAATTGCCAAGCCTGCCTTAGCAAGCTCAGTATAGGTTTGGGCAAGGTTGAATAAAGTTGGGACACTGTTGGGATTAGCTTGTAATGCTTTTTTATATTGAGAAATGGCTGATTCATGTTGTTTAATTTCGCCGTAGATATTGGCTAGATTGTTGTGTGCTTCAATTGACAGTGGGTTGATTTTTGTAGATGGTTTTAAATAAAAAATAGATTTTTGAGGGCGTGCATGTTTGTGATACACCATACCGACATTTGAAAGATAGGCACCCAAGGATTGTTTTTTGTTTAAACTGTGAGTGAAAAAAGGTGTTTTAGAATCAAACCGAACACCAAATCTATTTTCATAAAAAGAGTCGGGATATGATGCCCCCAGCTCTGTGGATTCAATGTTGATTCGATCGTTACCTGAATCATAGCGAACAAAAAAATGGTTCGGCAAGCCTACACCATAGAGAGGGAGGCCTAATTGATCGCCAATGATAAGGTACAATAGCGAAAGATTCATGCAGTAACCTAGTTTTGATTTTAGCATCCCGTGTAAAAATAATTCGTCATCATTTATAGGTATTCCACGTTCATCGACTTGATCGGTGTAACCATACCCTTTCTCTTGATGGATGACCTGTTTTAAAATATCGACTGTATCTCGAGCAGTGCTTTCTGGTTTTAATTTATCTTTAACCGATGCTACTAACTGATTTATTTCATCTCTTAATGGTTTTTCGTCTAAGGATGGATTCCAGTCCTTTGAAATTAAAATTAATACTTCGGTTAGGTTGACTGTTTCTGCATTTTGCTCGAAAATCAGAGTTAAGCGACTTTCAGTCGATTTAAGAGGGGTGATAGTTTCAGCAAGGACAGAGCTTGTACATATAATTCCGTATAGCAGCGGGAAAAAAAATAATCCGCTAAAATTTAGCGAGAGTTTTTTCATGATAACGATGTATATCCCGTAAGGCGGGGTTAGAGTTGATCGATTGATCCGAATAAATATATTATACCAAATGATTTGAGTGGATTTCTGGAATTTAACAATGCAAACGGAAAGTGTGGAACAAAGATATTATTTATTCCGAACCAGCCATCCTTCTAAAAGAAGCATTGCTCCTACCAGCATTAAAAAATATGTAGATAAAGGTATGCCCGCGTTAGTTTTATTTAAGTTAAGTTTCTGGTAACCATTCGAGAAAATAATATTCGCTTTAGGCAATAAATTGTTGATTTCCTCGTTAGATATCTTTGTCGAGTGTGACTCTGTTGGATCAATGTTAACGGTAAATGAGCCCGCGGGTTCTGCCCCGTAAGGTAGATGGGCAGGTATTGAAGCTTCTGACTCTAGATTCGGAGTACGAGAACTTCGGTACAGTTGATATACACCAGGTGTATATGTGTTTTTGAATGTAATATTACCCCCTACATACGGTGGAGCAATAATTTTCCCTTCCGGAGCGACAATATAAGCCGTGCTATTTTTTGGAGGATTTTTCCAATCGAAAGGTTCACCTACTAATAACTCCTTTTGTATTAGACTGTCCAGTCCGCGTGCTGAGTACTTAATCCAACGTTGAATCCATGGTAAAAAAGTTGGCTGAATGGGAAAATTGTTCCAATCGCGATCAATGGTGGATACAAAGAGAAGAACTTTTCCTTTGCCAGTGGTTGACTCTATCAATGCAGGAAGTCTGTTACTGAAAACTATAGGGGTGGTAAATTTAGAATCTTCTCTGCCCACGATGCTGTAAATCGACTGAAATTCGATACTTTTCATTTCCTCAAGAGTCTGTTCTTCAAAAATCTTTAAAACTGGATGTTTACTTGGTTTGATGAGAAGCCGAAACGGTTCATCGTTCATTGCAACTTGATGCACCGATTTTAGAAAGACAGGAAGAATATTCCCCAGTTTTTCATTATAAAATTTAGCGTCAACTTGATTCCCAAGGGTGACAAATAGGGCACCACCACGTAACACGAATTTTTCTAGTTCTTGCTCGTATCCGAATGGTAAGTTATGTACATTGCAAAGTATGATTACAGAGTAATCAAATAGATTGCGCTTTGAAAGTTCTGCCGGTGTAGACAGTGTAGGTTCGATGTTTGAAAGCGACGAAGTAAATGGATTCAAGGCTCTTTCAAGGTAAAAGGTTTCGCTTTGGTGTTCTACTGTATTTGGATCACCGTCCACCACCAAAGTTTTAATGGTTCGATCCGGTTGATAACTGAAGAACCTGAGATTGTCCTTAAGAAGAGAGTCATCTTCGATACGGACTTCGCCACTTATAGAGTTATTACTCCGTAGGGGGAAAGAAAACTCTTTCTCAGTTGATGAATTGATAGGAATGTCCAGGTTACTCTCAGTTTGTTTTTCACCATTAACCCAGAGGGAAACTTTGAGTTTTCTGATGGGCTTTGATTGTGAAAGATTGGCCGTTTTTACTTTGACCTTAATTACACGACTATTGCTTAAAAATTCCTGCTTTACTTCAGTGTGCTCTACTGCAGCCTTGTTGATTCCATGTTGCATTTTAGAAAAATCAACTATATTGAACATGTATGAAGTTGTTTCTTTTATGAGGGGGAATTCTTCCTTATCCCAACCGTTCTTATCTCGGTCAGTTAAGATATGTATAAGTTTATTTTTTTGCGGGACTTCTTTTAGAAGCAACAGCGATTTTTTTATTGCAGCACCTATATCTGTAGTACGGGAAGAAGGTTGACTTGATTTTAAAAGGTTTTTTGCTTTTTCAGGAACAGTAGTCCATTGCTGTAACACTCTGCTAGGACTAGAAGCTAAAACAACACTAAAAGTACTTTTAGCAGGCAAAGATTTGTTTGTGTCCAATAAAGCTTTCACTGCACGAGTGTAATAGGACTTTTGATTGATTTGAGTTGCCATACTATAGGAATCATCAAGGATGAAAACTATTGCGATAGGACCTTTGGTTCCTAGATTGGTGGAATCACCAAGTGAAAATATTGGATTTGCCATAGCTAAGCTTAGGAGTGTTATTGCGAGACATCGTATAAAAAGTAAAAACTTTCTATTCGGTCTTGATTGCTTGATGGACCGATTTTTAGATTGCAGTAATAAATATATTGCAGAGAAGCGCTGATGCTTTCTCTGGCGGCGGGTCATTAGATGGATCAAAACGGGGACAGCTACCCCTAAAGCACCAACCAAGTAGATTGGAGATAAAAAGTTGAAGTTCATGGGGCTCAATGTTTCCCTAGGTTTTTTCTTTGTAGTAAATAATAAGTTAGTCCCTGTTCCAATGGAGTTGACGTCTCGAGAAATATGTAATCGATGCCCAGTTTTGCGCAATGAGACCGGTAGTATTTAATCTGCTCCTGAATCGACCGCTGATAGGTTTCTCTAATATCTGCTGGGTCAAGTTCAATGGAGGAATCATCTTCTAGGGACTCAAAAACGACATCACCATTAAATGGAAAGGACACTTCATCGGAATCTAAAACATGAAAGAGAATTACTTCTAATCCTCGCGACACAAGAAGTTTGAGTTTTTTTTCAACATCAGTTTCTTTGGTGAGAAAATCGGAAACTAAAATTAGCATCCCCCGGCCGGGTAACCTTTCAACCATGCTTTCAATGACATTTTCGACCTTTGTAACCCCATTAGGTGATAATGCTGCTAACTCATGAAGAATATGCTTAAAGTGAGATGGCTTAGAACGCGGAGGAACATGACTTATCAAGCTTTCATTAAATAAAGAGAGGCCTACCGCGTCGTATTGTTTTAAAAACAGATATGAAAGAGAAGCAACCAAGGTTCGAGCGTAATCCATTTTGCTCATAGTTTTTGGATTAGAAGACTCGTATCCCATCGATCCGCTTGCATCCAGCAGTATAGTGGCTTTTAGGTTGGTGGATTGCTCAAATTGTTTGATTTGGTGCTTGTCTGTTTTGGCTGCCACTTTCCAGTCGATATGTTTGATTTCATCTCCAGGGGTGTAGTCCTTGTAATCAGAAAATTCAACACTTGAACCAGTGTGTCTACTTCGATGATTGCCCGAGAGCAAGCCTTCCACTAGTTTTGTGGCAAGTACGTTTAAAGAAGCAATCCGTGAAAGAATTTCTGGATCGGATTCTATAGCCTTATTTTTGTTCATTAAGGAAGATTCGTTAAATTAAGAGAAAATAATTTTCTACGTTCCGTTCCCTTGTCTAATATTATGTGGCTAAATTATTTTTGGCAAACTTAAAAAATAAATTTATTTTTCCTGATCTTGGTTCAAGTTGACATCCTAGAATGGCCTTATACAATAAATTTGATGGATCTGGATATAATATAAACCGATTAAATTCATAGACTACACAGAAAAAAGAGGGTCGTTGAACATTTAACAAGATTGACTTTTGAAAAGTGTAGTACCCCTACAGTAGTGTTTCGTGGTAAGTTGTGGGCCATCTTGGCCCTAAATAATTGGATGGCCTTTCAGCTAATGCGCTTCTTAAATAAATAGTTAAAAAATGGATGCAAAAAGGATAAATTGATGAACCGACCTTTTAATGATCAACCAATAGAGACTTTAATAGATCAAAACCTCGTAAACGAAGGAACAGTTCTTGATCTACGCCTGAAATACATAGGTGATGATGGAATGGAGTTTTTGTCGAATTGCGCTAAGCTCGTTAGTCTTCGAGATTTGAAACTGGAGCGCAATGATATTACAGACAAGGGGATACAGATACTGGCTGGATCAACTATATTGACCGGGATCAAGTCACTTAACCTTGAAAGAAATTCGATAGGTGATGAAGGGGTAAGATCGATTGCGTTGTCTCCTAGTTTTTCTCGTCTGACCTCGCTTAATTTATGGAAAAACGAAGTTGGATCAGATGGGGCTAAAGCTATCGCAGACTCTCTCATACTCGGGAACCTCCAAAGACTCGATCTTGCAAAAAATAAAATTGGGGATGATGGTGGGAAGGCTCTTGCAGAAAGTCAGACGCTAACGTCTCTTAAGTATGTTGATCTCTTTGGGAATGGAATAAGTCAAGAGACTCAAGAAATTATTAAAGAATCCCTCAACTTCAAAAACCTCCAGCACTTAGTTTTAGAATAAATATACCTATCGAATTGCGCGTCATTTATTCCCATTGAATACCTTTAAGCCTTATAGGTTGATCCTTCTTATTATCTAGATAAGTTGCGACCTCGTTGAGTCCCCTTGAGTAATTCTTTTTCATGAAAGCAGATTCTCCGGGTCCATGGTAACGTCGTGAAAAAACCGAAAGTCTTTGAGCCGTGCGGGTACGAAAATCTTTTTCCCACCGTCTTTTTTCAGATGGCATCATTCCCCTTACTTGAGGGTAATTCCCAATTCGATACTTTAGATAATTTAAGAAAGTCTCATCTACTTCCAACTTCAAGGGAGGTAGGAGGGTTGCTGGGGAAAACTCTAGTAGAGGACGGTCGTCAGTTATAAGGTCAGCGTTTTGCATAAAAGAATTGACCTTGTTCGCATCAGTTAGAAAAAAATCTGTGAAATCTAGAAACGTATTTATGCCTATTTGTTGAGCTGAGTTTTGAATTTCAGGTATGCGCATTAGCTCTTCAAACCTTATTTTGTCAAGAGCGATTTCTTCTTTTGATCCAACCAGTAAAACTATTCTTGTTAAAAAACTATTCCAGATAGATGTATGTGGATAAACTTCCTGAAAGGTTTTTAAAATAGACTTTGCATCGTCGGGTCCCATAAGGTGAAGTGGTAGCCATTGCATCATGAGCCCATCTTTATTTAAGCGCTCTGCAGCTAATTGATAAAACTCTCGTGAGTAGAGATTAACTGTTCCTGCCTGAATAGGGGACATAGGCTCTAGCGTTATAACGTCATATTTATTTTGGGTCCATCTTGTGAAGGTGCGCCCATCCTGAATATACATATGAATATTTTTCTTTTTTTGTGCATTATGGTTCCATTTTGAAAAATGATGAGCTAGTGATAATACATTTTTATCAATTTCTATACCATCTACTTGCACCCCTGGAAACAAAGATACTGTTCCAGTAGTGTTGCCAGTCCCAAAACAAATTACCATTGCTTTTTTTGGATTAGGATGTAAGACCATTGGTATAAAACCCATTGCTTGCATATAATCGCTTCCTCCAATAGAGTCAGAGACTGTTGCTGTGCTAAATCCATTCATGTACAAAGTGCGTGCCTTTGATTTCTTGTTCTCGATAACGCTTAGAGTTGAAAAGTCACCTTCAATATACTCAATAAGCTTTAGTTGAGACTTTTGGGTATCCATTTCTATCCTTGCCAAATTGTGACTGCCAAGTTGTTCTGTAGATATTTTAGGGTTAGACCACATATAACCAAGAAAGATGATTGTTGTTGCGATGAACCCAGATTTGACAAAATTTTTGTCATTCCATTTAAAGTGTATTGCCATTGCAACAAGGCACAAAAAGATAAGGATAGAATAGATGACAAACAAAGACATTCGAATTCCCATGAAAGGAATTAAAATAAAGGGTGTGATAATGGTTCCTAGTGTTGCTCCTATTGTATTAAGCGCATAAGTATTTCCAAGAGTTTTACTATTTGTTTTAAATAAATTGATATTTATTCGATTTGCTAGAGGAAAACTTAGCCCGAATCCCAGTGTTGGCAGAAACATAAGCCCGAATGCGAATAGTGATCTAATGCCAATAGTTTTTAATGCTATGTTATCTAGATCATAAAACAGTTGATCTGCCTTTGATGTCCATTCATGTAAATTTTCAAACAAAGGCAAAATAGCAATACATGAAATTGCAATGGATAGTTGGATTAGAAGAAATTTTAGAACATGATTTGAATTCCCAAGTAGTTTGTCAGCCATAATACTTCCCAAGGCAATTCCAAAAAGAAATGTGGCCAGAATAAGCGCAAATGAATTTAGTGTTGTTCCCATTGGAAAAACTAAAACTCGTGTCCATAATATTTCACTTGCGAGGGCAGCCATCCCTGAATATGCAAATATAAAAATAAGAAGCAGCGAGAATTTACGATCAGGAGTTGAACTGCTTACATGGTTAATTTTATGTTTTATAACTGGAATTTTAGACGATGAACTTTTAATAAAGTAACTTCGAAGAGGAGTGCAGAGAAGAAAAACGAAAAAATTCATTCCAATGGCGGTTAAATTAGTTGCGCTAACGCCAAAGTATTTTAATGCTATTGTCTGAGTGTAGAGACAACCTGCTACAGCACCGAATGTGTTTAAGCTATAGAGAATAGAAACATCAGGTAGAATGCGTTCGCTATTTTTTCCAATCGACCAACTGCCGATCAGTGGCAAAGTTGCTCCCATACATATTGTTGCTGGGAGCATGAGTGCTGTGCTAAGAAAAAACTCTATCCAATGAAGCAGGAAGCCTAACTCAATTGTTCCATTAACTATTGGGGCGTAAAAGCCAGATATTAACTCGAGTCCGTAAGGAAAAAAAAGTCCGTAAAGTCCGATTAAACCTTCAATTAGCCCGTAAAGTAGTACTAAATTAACAGTTTTTTTCTGTTTGTTTCTATGGCTAAGAAGCAGACCTATTCCCCATGCTCCTAAGGCTAAACCTGTCATAAAAGCGCACAAAACTGCACTAATAGCATACAGGGTCCCCCCAAATACGAGCGATAATTGTCGAATCCAAATAAGTTCATATACTAGGCTCGCTGCACCTGAAATAAAAATGCAGAAAAAAGGGATAAGCCTAGAAGGGGTAGTAAGAAAAGCACTCATATTAATTTAAAAGCAAAGATTTAGAGGCAGTAAGGTGCATTTGAACAGTTCGATGCATAGATTTGCATCTCCTATAAAGGAGTGATATTCTGGAAAATTATCCCTTAAGCTAACTTTAGGACATCCACTTTTAACAGATTTTTGGAGTGATTTCATGTTTATGGTAAAGAAATGGAACTTATTGTTTACTACAGCAATTTTTTTTATTAGTTGTTTGGGAACAGCTTATGCCGATACCAAACCTCTAGG
>JBGTUV010000020.1:0-11212 GCA_041938985.1 Candidatus Nitromaritima sp.
TGGCAACAGGAACACCAACGGTTGGAACACAAAGTTGGGTAATAGACTGATCAACATCAGTAAACAATATCACACCATCAAGCGAGACCGTCCATGGTGAGCTCAAAACATTAATCAAATGATACAGAGCTCCTCCAACCAAAACCCCTTCTCCCATCCCATCTTTAAGCCATCGCCATCCGCCAGAAAGATTAAACTCTCGCGGCAACGACTCATTTGGATCGTACCACCAGCAGTGAACCTGGTCCGTACGCACAGCCATCGGCCTAAGTGATAGCTCTCCTGATTCGCAACAGGCCCATCTAAAATACTTCAAAGTCTCCTCAAGAGGAGACGGATATTCGCCAAAGTGATTAACAAAGCATGGACCGTGAAACGTAACACAACCTGTCATCGCGTAGACGGAGATCAACAAAACAGCATTGCTCGAATGCCCAACAAAGATCTTAGGATTGTTTTTTATAACCTCAAAGTCCAAGTAAGGGAGCACATCCATAGAATCAGCCCCGCCAAGTGCGCAAATCACCCCAGAAACGCAACCATCCGAAAAGGCAGAGTTTATGTCGTCAGCTCTCTGAAGAGCTGTTCCTCCAGTCTGGCCAACGCATTCAAAAGCGTTTTCTGAATAATCGACATTGAACCCCATATTTAATAAGGCCTGCTCTGCACGTGTGCGCGTCCTCCTAATCCTAGGCAAAGCCGGATATGCAGGAGATACAATTCTAATGAGATCGCCACATTTCAACCTCTCCGGCATTGTCGCCATCACAACCATCCCAATTTCAATAAATTTCTATTGGCAGAAGAAACAGCCATCCTCTCTTATAGTAACACTGGCTTCTTTATTTAATCTTAACCATGGCATGTCTCCAACCACCGCCCCAAACATATTTACAGCGACGGGAAAGCCATATGGCTCAACTGCTCTATAAACGATATCGTCCCGGCCGTCCAACTTAGAACTGCTAGCAAACCTTCTAGATACACCTATGATCATTGCCCTAATTTGGGACATCAAACCCAGAGCGCCAAACTTCTGAAGACATCTATCCAAAGCAACCGGATTTAGATCCCTATCTTCCCAAAATAAAATACCATCTCGACACGTTTCATAATTTTCATTATCGAGAAGCAACCATAACGAGTTAATATTTCCCGCAAAAACCTTCCCCGTAGCACTACCCGGCCTCATAATATAGGGCTCAATTTCCTTCGTTTTTCTCCAATTCGAACTAGCCTTAGCTAACCGAATCATCTCGAAAGAATTCCATTCCTCAACAAAATCAGAATAGCAAGAAAGTCGACACATCTTCTCTAAGAAATTCTGGATTATATAGTCCCTCCCCCCTTCATAACTCTCACCATTACTTTGCATACTTGGAAGTCCTGCAATTGCATCGATCTGTGGACAAAAACAACTTAAAGCTGTTAGGAAATGAGCATGATTCATGCCCCCTACAACTACCCCCTTTATATTTCTTGGGATGAAAGGCAAGATTTGACATATCATTGAATCGCCGAGGGACTCCCCTCCACAAGGCGCAGTATCCATTAAAACTGCGATATCTCCTTTTTTTAAGGTCTCTACTAGCAAGACAGCTCTTTCACGAGGCCCGCCCGCTTCGTGTATTAGTCCGGATTCGGGCACCGAAGCTACATATGCATCAACAGATCCCTCAAGTTTCTGGCATATGCGATCCGCCATATAAATCTCATCTTTCGTAGGCCGGCAACCGACATATATAAAAGCATACCTCGGGCAGCGGCATTGATTTAAACTATCAGTAGTTTCATCCATATGATTCGCCTCTGTAGAATATGCCCTCCACCATTCCCGAAAGCCTCTCAACAATCTCTTCGTGCTGACAAAAGAACTTGCTTTCTTTCTCCCCTTTTTTTAGATTAACTCTAGCAACCAAAAGAGCGTTATAGATAAGACTCATCCTTTCACTTCCAAGCTCATACTCCTTACTTCTTAGTATTTCTATCATCATCATGAATAGTTTTATGTCTTTCCATCCGTGCCCCTCTGAACGAATGAATTCCACCCAAAAACTAAGTGGGAATCTATTTTTCTCTATAATACTCGATACATAACCCTCATATAGCTTGATCATTTCTTCACTCCCAAAAACAATCTGCCCTGCATTCAGCTCCAAAAAGAATTCAGGATTTTCCACGACATACTCTTCCAATTCTTGGAAACTAAACACCGGTATAACCTCAACGGAAACCCCTGCTTTCTTTTCTAACATCCTTCTTAGGTCAGCGGATTTGGCTCTGCCTCCTTCCTCACATCTAGTCATTACCGCTATATCCAAATCAGAGTTGAAAGAAAGTTCCCGTCGCCCTCCACCTCCATAAAGCACAATGACCGATTCCCCTAAGTCATCCTTACAACTTTCTAAACATTCATCCAGAACGTACCTAACCGCGTCAGTGGCACGTGTAATATAAGCACATGCCTGCTGCATATCCGATAGATAGCAGAGCCTTGTTCTCCCACAGATAAAGCCAACTCTGGCTTTTTCCAATACGACATAAAACTCCTCCTCATCCCCCCTTGATTCATATAGTTCGTTTATCAAACTTCTTAACTCTTTTTCTATAGAGTCATGAACCTCGATAACTTTTAGGTCTTCAATTTGCGCAGCTTTTTCTAAAGCGATAATAAATTTCCAATTTTCATAGAACTCTATAAACTTTCTTAAGATATCACAAACAAGTTCAAGGTCACCGCTAGCGTGTGCAAATATAAAAATTTCAGTAGTCTTTCTATCGTATTCCGCACCAAAATAGTGGTCGATTTTAAAAGATATATGAAGAGGGTACTCTTCCCGTCCATCAAGGCGAAGGAACGGAAACCTAACCCCCATTATTTCCCTTTCTGTGGAGTTATATTTACCAACAGATGGGTGCTTAATTCCTCTTCCGCTAAGTATGTCCAAAACCTCTCTCTTTGATCTAATCAAATCAACAGGCTCTATCGATTCATAATCCCATAAACTTGGAAAAAAATAGCCGCGAAAGCACTTCTCAACTTCTTCCTGGCTACATATGGCCCCAAACTCCTCAACGCACATAGGCCCCCTTGCATGTTCTATGCGCGCTGACAGAGGAACACTCTCTTCTGTAAAGTATGTTTTCTCAAAATCCAATAGAAAAAATTTAATAATGTCCCCATCCATTTCCACCAAGATATTTCTAGGTGCCATATCGCCCCACACAATCCCCTTCTCATAAAGAGAATCCAAAACCATTCTGCATGCTACTAAGTAGCGCTCCCTCTTTTTTGCGCACTTTTCATTCAGCAAAACCCACTCTAAAGTTGGAAAATTCACATATAAAGAAAATGAGAAAAATATATCTTCATCATGGTCCACAATAACGGCAAAAGGCTCGATTAACTCAAACCTCACCTGATGCTCGCAGCCGCTGTGATCATCACAAATACTTTCTTCATGATGCATTCTTTTCCGTATTTCGTTTACATTATATTGCTCACTTTCGAACTTCTCTCTCTTTCTCGGGTTATTTTTTTTACAAATAACGCAAACCCCGTTAGACAACTGGATCCTTTTCACCAAACCTTCTCTAACAAACGAATTGAATCCTGCAAGATCAGGATTTTCGTCGAAGAATGTCTTTAGCTCACCGCCTGCATCCTTAATTATTGTATTTGTGCACTCCAGCATTGACGGGTTTCTAATATATATGCGTAAATTATTTTCTCCAGCTTTAAAAAGATCTTCCACATGCTCAAATGTCCTTGGTTTCCATTCCTTTTCAATCTTTATGTAGCTATCTCCTTGCTTCTCACCTCCGCTTAAGGATCTTATGTATTCAGAAATCCCATAAAAGCAATCGCCCCCCCATATCTCCTTAACTCTTCCTAATACTTCACCAGGATCGACACCAGCCTTATAAGCAGCTTCAGATATAACCAAGGAGAAGAGTTTATTCAAATCCTTATTCTTATAGTATGCGTAATCTTTATTGTCGACCTCCTCAAACAAGCACTCTATTTCTCTTTCAAGATTTATATAAGAGGTAGTTAGGAAATCGTTTTCTTCTCTCATATCTCCTCCGCCTGATCATTATGTTTTGATATTGATGTCTTTTCGACGTAATAAAAAGATTGAAAGGTGCCATATAGTATAATTATGAAATGAACTAGCAATCCTAGAACGACGGTCAGGTTAATCCAATGAGCCCCGATTCTTTCATGAAGAATCCCCCAACCACCAAAACCTATAATAAATAAAAATCTTACAGCATTTGCCACGAGAGGCCACATAACGTAGCCAGCACTTAAACATGCGTAATGAAGGGCCAGGCCAGCTCCAAAGAGAAAATAGAAAGGTGTCGCAAGATCAAAATAGCCAAGTATGCTATTGACTATCTTTTCGTCATTAATCATAAGCATGAATGCCTTATATCCTCCAAATTTAATCGCCATCGCAATTCCGCCCGTTATAGTTAACGATATGAAGCACGCCATAATTGTCACCTTAAGTGCTTCATTCTTGTTATTGGCGCCAATATTTGTTCCCACTAAGACAATTATGGCATGGCCTATACTGAATATTATTGGAACTATTAAAAAATCAATCCGAGCTATTAGGCCATACGACTGAGCCAAATTTAAAGAAGAGACCCCTGCCATAGCCACTAGAACAGCGTATCGGCCATAAGAAAACACCGAATCTAGCGCAGCAACAACGCCAACTCTAAGTATATCTTTCATTAATCTAAGGAAGGCTTTCAGTTCACTTTTAATGGGACGGAAGTCGCTCCTTGAAAACACAAAAATAAAAACTATAATACTGCCTAAAACATGGTAGAAAAGAATTGAAATTGCAGGCCCTAATGCACCGTAGCCAGGAATATTTCCATATCCAAAAGCCAGAATGGGCGACAACACTAAATGCAACGCCCCTCCCAAAAAGAGTATCAATGCTGGCCTAAAGGTATCCCCGCTTCCACGGAGAACATTCGCCATTAAATTAAAAAACCAAAAGAATGCGGCCCCTCCAAATACTATGTTTGAATACGATTGTGCTATATCTAACGTTTCACCTTCTCCACCTAGAACAGAATATATTTCTTTTCCAAACGTTAGGAAGGTTATTGATATTAACCCTGAAAAAAGCATAACTATAAAGAAAATTACAGGGACTATGCTTATCAGCTCGTCACCTTTACCCTTAAGATTGGCTACAGCGGATGCCACCCCAATGCCAACCCCTCCTGCAGACATCATCTGCATTACAGAAAAAAAAGGATAAACAATAGCAACACCACCCAGTGCATCCACCCCCAACCTCCCCAACCAAATCATATCAGCCGAGTTGGTTAAAATTTGCATAAACACTGCAAGGAAATTTGGAGATGCCAAAAGTATTATTTTTTTTGCTCTTTCCGTGTTTGTCTTTATATAATCAGATTTCCTTTTCTTATACTGCCTCTCTCCTTCACTCATGCCCCCCTCCTTTCCAAACCAGAAATAAAAAGATTAGGGGTACATATTTTTGTAGTCAGATAGGAATAGCGAAAGCTCGCTTGATATTTTCTTGAACCAGGCCTCTCCTTTTTCAGCCGAAGCAAGGGAAGATTGGCCAATAACGCCAGTTTTGGAGAGCAAATCAAACCTCTCAGGCATACATATAGGTGACTTGTGAAATAGATCATGATGATGGTGCTTGCTAATCTTACAGGACATTTCGTCGACTCTTTTTTCCACTCGTACGCCTTCTGGCTGCAAATACATCATTAACGAAGTCTCGAATTCCCCCGCATGCGCCATCCCTCCGGGAATTTGTGATTCTCTGCAGGAAATTACTTCTTCTATTCCTAATGCCCAATATGAGCAACATGCAGCGGTAAATTCATCGCGCTCATTCAAAACATGTGTTGCTACACGCATTATGTCGTTATTCCACCCATGTCCGTTCACAAACAGCACACGCCTCCAACCTCCCTTATGTAACGACTCTCCAATATCTATGAGCACATTTATATACGTTCTTGCCTTAATTGATACCGTCCCTTCAAACATTATTTCTTTTTCATTGTAGCCATAAGGCACTACAGGAAAGGAAATATCTCCACTTAGTTCACAAGCTGAGTTGGCAACTGACTGTGCCAAGAAATGATCCACAGACAAGGGTAGATGAGGTCCATGTTGTTCTGTTGCACCTATCGGAATCACAGCCGTGGGGGAAAGCTCACTTAGGGCTTGGGAAATCTCTTCTGTTGTCATACTCGCGGCTTTCACTATTATCTCCTTTTAAGAAAATTCCGGGCAATGAGTAGGCCCGTTCCTTTCCATACATTTATTGCAGCCATTGCAAATTCCTCTTTTGCGCTTCCCTCCCATAATTTGGTTTGGAAGGTCAGGCTCAACAATTAATGGCCGGCTAATCGCGACAAAATCATGCTTGAGGCTCGAAAGGGCATTTAACATGCCCTCTTGCGATACAAAGCCTGAACAGCTACCCATTACCATTTTGGGGACCTGCTTTTTTGCTTCTGCAACAAACGCGGCGAAGCTTCCTTCGTGCATTTCGATAAATTCCCCTTTTCTCGAAGGGCCGTCTTCTGCACTCGCAGACTTTGTCCAACCGCTCCATTCAATAGCATCCAAACCTTCTGCCGCGAGAATTTCTGCCAATTTGATAGACAACTCTGGAGTAATTCCGCCGCACAGAAAATCCGAAACATTTATTTTCGCCATAATAGGAAAACCCTTCCTCACTTTTCTCTTTATTTTTTTTACTATTTCCGAAATAATGCGAATTGATTGACCCTGCCTACCACAACGTAAAGCTTGACATTCTCGCGATATTATTTGATTAAGATAATAGCCATGTGCAATATGTAGCTGTATCGCATCAAATCCAGCCTCCTGCGCGAGAACCGCAGAGTTGACGAATAGTTCAACGATGTCTCCTTTTTCATCCCCTAAAGACAGATTTCCCCCATGTGCAATCTGAGCACACAATTTTATATCGGGAGATACTTTTTTTACATTTTCAATCAATCTTTTCCAAATATACTTTTGGCTATTATTGTGAAGAACATAGTGGCTGGTGCTTGCTCTCCCTGCTTCGCTCACTGATATATAGCCTGTGGTTATTAGGCCCACGCCACCTATCGCTAGTTTTTTGTAAACTTCCTCCAGCTCTTTTTTTGGAGCACCATCGTGGTTCACAAGACGTTCGGTGGTTCCAGACCGAAATATTCTATTGCGAATTCTAAGTCCACCTACTTCGAGAGGTCTCGACAGAATCGAACCATCTTCCCTTCTTCTCTTAGCCCTTTTTTTGTTCATTTCATATATTTCTTTAGCGAAAGAATCCACCTGATTGTTTCTTAGTATATTATCTATATCAATCATGTCCGACATTTCATAGGGTTTAACAAGGCGAGAGACACTTATATTACTTTTAAGTTGCCTTATATTTCTGCACCCAGGTATTACATTAGATACTACGTCGGGAAACAGGCAGAATTTTATTGCCATTTCAGACAAGCGCCCCCCTTTTTTTTCGGCCCAATTTTTGAGTTCTTGGCTAGTAGCTCTAAATTTTCTTTCTACATCTTTAGTCCAAGCTCTTTTTCGATAGTCGCTTCCCTCTAATGCATCTATTTCGGGTAGCTTTCCACTTAACATGCCAAACTCTAGAGGAGATCTAATAACAACCGCCCCGCCCCATGCAGATATT
Source organism: Candidatus Nitromaritima sp. (assembly GCA_041938985.1). GTDB lineage: Bacteria > Nitrospinota > Nitrospinia > Nitrospinales > VA-1 > Nitromaritima. Next base: position 7,728 of record JBGTUV010000020.1, read on the forward strand.
TTTTCATGGCACTCATACAGCAATGATTGATTTAAGATATTAAAAGGGATTTGCACCACATCAATTCTTGGGAGTTCACCGAGCAACCTTATGTCGCTCTCACGCACTGTAGAGATTCCAATATATGAGATCAGCCCCTTCTCTTTTAGAGTCTTAAGCTCCTCAAAAACAACTCCACTTTTTACTACATCCTCAGGGGGGTTATGGAGGTATACAATATCCAAACACTTGGTCTTCAATCGCGCGGCAGATTGCTCTATTGCATATACGATGTATTCTTTATCAAAATTTTTAACAGAGCTTGCATTGCAACGGAAGTCGTTTCCTACTTTGGTTGCAACATACGGCCTGCTTTTGTTATCTAGATTATCCGATAGATACTTTTCGCAACGTCCTCTACCATAGATATCTGCCGTGTCAAAATACCGAATTCCATAGCATTGAGCGCCCCTTATGACATTGGAAACTTCGTTATCATTAATGCGACCAAACTCTTTTCCAGAGAAAGTCCATGTTCCCAATCCAACTTCAGGGAACGCTAATCCGGTTTTTCCAAATCGCCTATTAAACGGCCTTATAGATTTCATTTTATTTATCACACCGTAGACATATAGAATAAGGACGTCACCCTTTCCTTGTACTTTTCTATTATTTCATCGTTATGTTTTTTTGCTCCATTGGTATGTATACTCTTATAAACATTGAATGTATCAGACCCTATACCTTTCTCTACTGAATCGAAAATTATGGAGTTTAGTATTAAAGAAGAAATAGCTGAAGATAGCGATCCGAACTCCGTTATTCCTTCGCCAGATGCACAGTCCGACTTTGGTATTCCTGTGAATAAAGAAATTTCGGAAGCACACGAAAGGCTGCATTTTGAAGATGTTATGCTGATCGTTAGTGTAATCCCCCCGAAAAGTAATCGAGGTTTTGAGTAGAGACTTTTACACTGATCGCATTGAGGAGCGACACATGAAGAAGTCTCGATTTTCCGACAGCCAGATCCTGGCGATTCTGAAGCAGCACGAAGCCGGAGTTCCGGTGGCGGAACTGTCCCGCGAACACAACGTGAGTACAGCGCTGATCTACCAGTGGCGTTCGAAGTTTGGCGGCATGGACGCCTCGCTGATGAAGCGTCTGAAAGAACTGGAGGCCGAGAACGCCCGTCTGAAGAAGATGTATGCTGAGGAGCGCCTCAAAGCCGAACTGCGCCAGGAAGCACTGGAGGGAAAGTTGTAAGGCCGTCTCAACGCCGGGAGATGGCCATGAAGGGCGTTGCCAAGCACGGTATCAGTGTCCGGCTCGCCTGTGTCGTGTACGGCATTAGTGAAACCTGCTACCGCTACCAGGCAAAGCTTAGCGGCGAAAACGCCCTGATTGCGGACTGGCTGCTTAAGCTCACGCAGGCCCACAAGCGCTGGGGATTCGGGTTATGTTTCCTGTATTTACGTAACGTGAAAGGCTATGCCTGGAACCACAAGCGGGTGTATCGGATCTATCGGGAGCTGGAACTCAACTTGCGGATCAAGCCCCGGCGGAGGATCAAGCGGGGTTATCCGGGCGAATTGGCGGTGCCGACGGCGCCGAATCAGGTCTGGTCGATGGATTTCATGGGCGACCAACTGGTCAGCGGCAAATCGTTGAGAACATTCAATGTGCTCGACGACTACAATCGCGAAGGGCTCGGTATTGAAGTTGACCTGTCACTGCCTGCACAACGAGTAATACGTGCGCTTGACCAGATCATCGAATGGCGAGGAAAGCCCGCTGCCCTACGCTGTGATAACGGCCCGGAATATATTTCGCAGGCGCTGGTGGAGTGGGCCAACAGGCAGCGGATTACACTGATCTACATCCAGCCAGGCAAACCGACCCAGAACGCGTACATTGAGCGGTTCAACCGAACCGCACGGCACGAATGGTTGGATCTACATGAGTTCACCAGCGTTGCTCACGCCCAGCTATTAGCGACTCAATGGCTCTGGCATTACAATCACGAGCGACCGAACTCGGCTATCGGCGGCGTGCCGCCGGCCCGGCTGTTACAAACCGGTTAACCCTCTACTCAAATTGGCGATTAAAAATGGGGGGATTACATTAGAGCCCCCTTATCATTTAGTCTTTCCAAAATAGCTTTAATTAAAGGAGCCTCACCGGAATGAGAAATTATAAAAACAATATCATTTTTTTTAATCCGTCCTTTCTCAATAATATCATTTGCCCTATTTATATTAGATTCTGACTCAGTGGATCGAACCCATCCAGAACTTCCAGGCAGAAGACCAAGGAAATTTAGGGCCGCGAGACCACCGGCTCTATAGCATACTTCAGCAGCCACCAACGAGGAGTGACCGCACCCAAAGGTGTGTATAATCGCTCCGTCTCTAATTCTTTTTACTATCAATTCAGAAACAAGAAAAAGTTTCTCTTTTTCATTCTCAAAGAAGTTATCTAATATTTCATATACTCTAGACACGTAACTCATACGTCCCCCTTCAAAAATCCTATTGGAGAAAGTTAATTATTTTCAGTATGCACCAACCTGAAACCCGACTTTTTGTAGAAGCTTAGCGCCAAAGGATGGTTATCTGTGTTTGTCGAAAGAGAGGCCCATGAAACCCCCTCCTTTCTAAAATTTTCAAGAACTTTCCTCATAAAGATCTTCCCGTAACCGCAGCCTATATACCCTTCTTTGAGCCCGAAATATCTTATGTATGCAAGATCCCTATCTTCTATTCGTGCTTCGCTATATCCGATAATAGAATTGTTAATTAACGCAAAGTGTATTCTTACCCTGGCATCCTTTAGACTAGCTTCTATCTCTCTATAGCTTTTATTTAATCTGGATCTCCACCCCCATTCCGCCCCTATTTGCTTGTATAACTTTAAACAGGTTTTTATGGGCGGGGCCTTTTGTTCTTTAATTTCGACTGGCCCACCCATTTTTATTTCCTTAAATATATGTAGATCACACAAAAGATCGTATTTCTTTCCCATCGCCACACTCTCCCTGTCCGCCCTTTTATTAGATTCCTAAATTCATTCAACTTTTGTTATCAAACTTAATTTATGACATTTTTTTTACCACTACTCGAAAGGATAGTATCCAGTAGATCATCCCCAGCTCAATTCAGCGTTTTTTCTAGGTGGGCTTGAGACCCCCCCCCCCATTTGACCTATCCGCTCGGCCCTTGGTATCGACCCGGACCTGGTGAATCTGGGGGAGGCTCCTTAAACTGACCTCATGAGCGACACCAAAACCCTGCTGATCGTGGCCCATGCGCCCTCGCCCAATACCCGCAAACTGGTGGACGCCGCCCTGCGCGGCGCCGGCCATGACGACATCGAGAATGTCCGCGCGATCTGGAAACCACCGCTGGAAGCCGGCCCCGATGACGTGATGGCCTGCCATGCCATTCTGCTCGGCACCACCGAGAATCTGGGCTATATGAGCGGCGCACTGAAGGATTTTTTTGACCGTA
>JBGTUV010000021.1:0-11187 GCA_041938985.1 Candidatus Nitromaritima sp.
CCTTAGTGTCCTTCGCCCCTTTTTTTTGCTATGACCAAACCAATGCTTAGATTTGGAATCCATGATTTCCTAAATGCAAGCCCTCTTCTTTTACCTTTGAAGGAACAGGGTGTGAATATGGGGTTTCAAGTAATAACAGATTCACCTGCTGTTCTCGCAGACCGGTTAAAGTCGAGTGACTTGGATTTAGCTATGATCCCTTCGGTTGAGTATTTTAAGTCGGCCGATAGTTACCGACTAGTTCCAGGTGTGTGTATCGCTTCAAGAGGTGAAGTGGGAACAGTACTGTTTTTAACAAAAAAACCTATTGACGAAATTCGTTCGATTGCTGCAGATAATCGTTCTCGAACCTCGGTGGCTCTGCTTAAAATATTATTTTCATTTAGATCGGATCTTTCTATTCATCCTTTTCCTCCAGATCTAGAATCAATGTTGGTTGATCACTCAGCTGCACTGATAATAGGAGACTCAGCTTTTAAATTGAGCAACCTCGACTCAAGCATAACTGTTTATGACCTTAGTGAGGAATGGTTTCGGCAGACAGGTAAAACCTTTGTTCATGCGGTGGTAGCAGCAAGAAAAAACATTTGCTTGAGTCAATCCCAAAAAAAATTCATTCAGCAGGTCAAAGCAGAAGGGTGTGGGAGAGTTAAGGAAGTTGTGCAAGATTACAAAGGGTTGTCTAGTGTGGATATTGAAATGCTAGAAGACTATTTAGAAAAAAAAATTAGCTATGATTTAGATGAGGCGGCAACAGATGGTCTGGTTCATTTCAGAAACCTATGCTACCAACATGGAATGATTTTAAAAAAACATTCTATTAAATTTTTTTAAATGAGATTATTCCCCTAAGATCGAACCTTTTTTAAGTTAGGCGGTGGGGGTATTTGTGAAATTACTTGATAGGCACTAAAAAATACTTTCTGTATTCTTTTAGTTATTTTTTCTATATTTCATAACTAATGCTTGCAAGCGAGTCCACCCCTTTTCAATCAACTCAATAAGTTTTTCCCCAGTGCTTTCTACAAAATCAAGATAGGCTTGCACTTCTTCACTTCTTTTTTGCGGAGATTTTTTTTGCAGATGGCTTTGTTGGTTCAGTGGTTCCCCTTTAGCGGGGGAAGGGGTTGCTGGTAAAGTTATTATTGTAGGTGTAGATTCTTTTTTCTTTTGTTGAGTTGTTTCTTCAGGTTTTTCTTCTAGAAAACCACCACTGATATGTGGTCTTTTGATTCGAAAGTTCTGAGGAAGCGAGGATTTTTGTTTAAGCTCGGCCTTGAGAGATTGTATCTCATTACGTAGAAGGTCAATGGTTTTTTCATTTTCGTTGGTTGTTTTGTCAAAAAGGGTTGTCCTTTTGGTTTGCTCAACGATTTCCCTAGAAAATTTAGCAGGTATTTCTTTAGACTGCGTTTCAGGAGAGGTTGCTTCTTCAATTTTCTTGATAACTTCCTCAGGTGGTCTAGCGAGTGTCTCTTTGGACTGAATATCAGGAAGATTTTTTAGTTGGGGCGCTGTTGAAAAAAATTTCATTAAACTATCAGGCAAGGTTGTGAAAAAACTGCTATCTTTTTTATAGGTATAAAAATAGAAACCCGTGCCCAATGTAATCAATAGAACTAGTAATAAGAGCCAACCTTTTACACTAGAATCTTTATTTATCGGATCTTCTTTATCAGACTCTATTGATTGTTCTGATGCGAGGGTATCTTTTTCTTCGGAGGAAGCATTGACCTCTGTGGAGGAACCTTCGGAACTCGATTGGATATTTGAATTGTCTTGGTCGTCGTTCATAGTCGGCGACAATTTAGTACCCGCCAAGATGTTCTTTCAATGAATGATTTTATTGATGGAGTACTCCACGATATCTTCAACGCCAATTGCTTTAAGGTCAGGTGCTATCTCACGCACTAACCGTTCTTCTAAAATCACAGTGAGGTCCATCCAATTAGAATCAGTCAACTCGGCAATCGTGGGTTTTTTCCCTTCCGGAAGAATTTTCATGACTTCATCAAGCTTATTTTTGGGCACGTTCATCATAAGCCCAACTTGTCCATTAGCGGCCATTGCGCTTTGAAGCATAAGTACAAGCCTTTCAACTTTTTGTTTTTTCCAGGGATTGTCATAAGCCTCTTTGTTCATAACAAATTTTGTGTTTGATTCCATGAGGGTTTCGATAATTCGTAAATTGTTAGCTCTAAGAGAACTACCAGTTTCTGTGATTTCGACGATAGCATCCACAAGTTTTGGTGGCTTGACTTCGGTGGCCCCCCAAGAAAATTCAACGTCTGCTGTTACCCCGTGTTTTTTAAGATAATCGACAGTCATGTTAACAGCTTCGGTGGCTACACGTTTTCCTTGCAAGTCTTTAACTGATTGGATTGGTGATTCGTTGGGAACGGCAAGCACCCAACGAACAGGTCGTGATGAAGTTTTGGAATAAACTAGATCGGCAATTTCGACAACATCCGCACGGTTTTCATGGATCCAATCTTTACCTGTTAGTCCTGCATCAAGGACACCGTTTTGGACATAACGTGCAATTTCCTGAGCACGAATTAACATGCATTCGATTTCATTATCGTCAATGGATGGGAAATAAGAACGGCTCTTTATTTTTATATTATATCCAGCTTTGGCAAACAGGTTAACTGTAGCCTCTTCAAGACTTCCTTTTGGAATACCGAGTTTTAAAATATTACTACTCATAAATTTCTTTCTTCAATAAATTAAATCAAAATGAATCGGTAGATCGGCTTTATCGATATTTTTAAGATTTTTTATAAACGGTGTCAGGATCAAATATTTTTTCATCAACGATTTTTACCTCACCATTGATTTTTCGGAAAAAGCAACTCACATAGCCTTTGTGGCAGGCGGCTTTACCAACTTGTTCCACCTTAAGTAAGACGGTATCGTTATCACAATCTATAAAGACTTCTTTTACAATCTGAACGTTACCGCTTTCTTCACCTTTCATCCACTGTTTATCTCTGGATCGGCTATAAAACCAAGCTTTCCCTGTTTCTAGCGTTTTGTTCCATGCAATTTCATTCATATACGCCAGCATTAGAACTTTCCCAGACTCAGCATCCTGTATAATGGCTGGAACAAGTCCATCCATTTTTTCGAAATCTAGTTCCATTATAAAATCCTTATAGTAAAACCCAGAAATTTAAAATATTATTGATTTTCTGTCAACCTTATAATAGCCTACTTAGAAAATACACGACACGCTCTATCCATAACAGCAATATTTTTCGTTATTTAGGTCATTATTAACGTTAAATAGAGGAGGAGGCGATGTAATTTGCTGGAAAAAGGACTTCTTATGCCATCTATTTCTCACTTTCAGATATACAAACCGGCTGAACCTTGCGGTTTGACTGGGGAAAATTTAAAACAAACAATGGAAAAAGTTATTTTGGAGCGCCTGTCCTCGAATGGGAGGGAGTTTGATCTCAAAGGGTACTGCGTTGGAAGTAATGGAATGACAGTTTTTTCAAAGGACGAGCGCCTATCCAGTTTAAAGCGATTGAATCTTGGGGGGAATCGAATTGGTGATGAAGGAGCAAAACTTCTGGCCGAATCACCTATTTTTTCTAAATTACAATGGCTCGAGTTGGGTGGAAATGATTTGGGTCCAGAGGGTATCCGAGCAATTTGCCGGTCCACTACTTTGAAGAAATTAAAAACATTAAATGTTTATCGAAATTTAATTAAAAGTGAGGGAGCTAGGTTTATTGCAAAAGAAAATTGTTTAAGCCAATTGGAGGAGTTAGATTTGGCTCAAAATGAAATCGGAGATGAAGGAGTAATGGCACTCGCTGTATCCAAGTTGTTTCCAAACTTAGTAGCGCTTTATATGGACAATAACTTTGCATCGGTGGAAGCTAAAGAAGATGCTAGGGCTTGTCCCAACTTTCATAAACTCGAGTCATTAAATTTATAACCTTAATTGCGGTATTTTGTAAGTTATGGAGTTCCCTGAAGATTTTAAAAATAAGCAATATGGAAAAGGCTCGTTGCTTATTGCCAACCCGGTTTTGCCTGATCCAAATTTTTCACGAACCGTGATTTTGTTATGTAATCATGACGAGCAGGGCTCTTTCGGGTTAGTCATAAATCGTTCGGCTCAATTGAAAGCACCGGACCTGTTTTCTAGTATTGATATTCTTAAATCTTATAATGAAAAGATCTACATAGGTGGTCCTGTTTCTCAAGCGATGGTTTTCTATCTTTATCGATCCACCAAGGGCATTGATGGTTTAGATGAAGTCTGTTCTGGGGTTTATTTTGGGAGTAGTTTAGAAACGCTTGAATCGCTTTACCTTGATATTGCAAACCCAAAGGAGAATATTCGTTTTTATCTGGGATATTCTGGGTGGTCAAGTAGTCAATTAGATGGAGAGATGGAACAAAATAGCTGGTTAATTCAAAGTGCCGATGAACGATTTATTTTTCTTGAATCGGAAGATCTAATATGGCCCCAAGCGGTCAACTCCTTGGGAGAAAAATATCAATATCTAACCAAGGCCCCAGTGAACCCCCAGTGGAACTGATGACGCAAGATATACTCATCTCCTCTAAATAAATTTTTACCGTTAGTCAGATTTGATTTTGTCATGAATCGATTACATACGCTTCCTCCAACTGAGCAGATTTACCGGTCTCATGTTCCGCCTCAATACGATAGTTTCCCCATCGAGAAATATTTTGCAACGCGATTTTCTTATCAAGATGAGGAAGAATGGTCACGTCAGATTCGTGCGGGTAAAATTATTATCAATGGCAAGGTAGCATTAATTGGTCAGAAATTACGTGCAAGCGACCTTACCATTACAAACGGGGGTTTCCGAATAGAGCCAGCGGCAGATAGAACATTAAATGTTATCTACGAGGACAAAGATATCCGTGCATTTAATAAAAGTGCTCCTATTCCGGTGCACCCCTGTGGCCGATATTTTAAGAATTCAATGACCGAGATTTTAAAGGATGTGTATCCCGATGAAGTGCCTCGCCCGATTCAGAGACTTGATGTTACGACAACGGGAGTAATCGTGTTTGCTCGGACACAAAAAGCAGCAGCTTTTCTCATGCAAGAATTTAAACAGAATCGAGTTGAGAAAGAATATTTTGCACTGGTAGAAGGTGTTCCACGATCAAAGCAATTTACGATAGATAAACCAATCGGAAAACTCACAGCGTCGAAACGGGTTGTAGGGGAAGAGATACCTGGTTCCCAACCGGCGCGTACAGATGTTGAATGGCTAACATCAATTAATAATCTTTCTTTACTGAGAGTGATTCCACGTTCGGGCCGTACAAACCAGATAAGAGTTCATTTGGCCAGTGAGGGACTTCCTATTTATAATGATTCTGTTTATGGTAATGGGAAAGTTTCTGATCAAGAGTTTAACCTGCATCATCGTCGTATGCAGTTTCAATGTTTTGATACAAAATTTCAATTAACAGCAATTTATCCTCCTCACTTCCAACCTTATATTAATAAGGTTGGAGAGAACAAATGAACCGTCCAAACTTATATATAAGTAATAATCAAGATGTTCTTGCCGCTGAATCTTTACGTGGTAAATTGATTGATGGCGCGCGCAACCCTTTTTGGTTGGCGCCCATGGCCGGGATTACTGATATTTGTTTTCGTCAGTTAATGGATGAAATGGGAGCAGGAGTTTTGGTTTCCGAATTAGTTTCTGCTAAAGGTCTCCTTTATAATTCAGGAAAAACTCATAAAATGATAGAGGTTCACCCAAAGTCTAAATCTTTGGTGGGGATTCAGCTCTTTGGTGAATCTGAAGAAGATATAATAAATGCAGCTGATCATGTTAAGGAGGCTGGAGCTTCATTCGTTGATATCAATCTAGGGTGCCCAGTTAAGAAGGTGGTAAAGAAAGGTTGCGGCGCAGCACTGATGCGTGATCCGGCTTACCTAGAAACGTTTTTAACAAAAATAAAACGCGGAATAGAGCTTCCTCTGACTGTTAAAATGCGTACTGGATGGAGTCACGATGAACTGACTATTCATGAATGCGTGATGGCAGCAAAGAACTCTGGGTGTGAATGGGTTGCAATACATGGGAGAACACGTGCGCAAGGTTATGAAGGTAAGGCTGATTGGGATTTGATAGCTGAAGTCAAACAAAGGGCGCAAATTCCCATTGTGGGTAACGGTGATATACGGACGGTGGATCAAGCTCAAAAATTATTAAGTGATTCAGGAGTCGATGCGGTAATGATAGGTCGCGGAGCGTTGAGAAATCCATGGATATTTAAAGAATGTATAGGTTTGGATAAAAATGATTTTGAATCGTCTTGTGCAGTTTTGGATCGCTATCTTGAGTTATTGAGAGCTAAATATGATTTGCGCAATACACTCATCTATCTACGTAAGTTTGCTTCATGGCTTGTTTATGGTTATCCAGGGGCTGCTTCATTTCGAAGTTCTATGTATCATTTGCTTACAATTGATGAGCTGATCCAGAGTGCTCGAATTTTTTTTGAGAGAGTTGCTCACTTACCAAAACCTAAATTTAAATCCTCCGAAAGTTTTATGGCGAATGGTCATGGATGATTCAGCGTTATTTGCGTTAATTAATCTTCTAATAAAATGATGAATCAATCTGCACCGTCAGAGTCTAAGCGTCTAAAAGATACAGAGTTCACGTTATATGGTTGGAATACCTGCATACAGTTTTTTAAGAATCGTCCAGATGATCTTTGCCGTTTATTTTTTTCTAAACAACGTTCCTCTGCGTTAGGATCTGTGAAAAAATGGTGTGCCGTTAAAAAACTACCATACAGAGAGTTAGACTTAGAGTCTTTGAATAAAGTAGCATCTGCTACCCATCATGAAGGTGTTGTTATGGTGGTCCGTCCCATTATTCCATCTTCTATATATCCTTTTATTAAGGCTGGGTTGGGAAAGAAGGGCATTGCTGTAGCGCTAGATTGTATAGGGAACACACATAATTTAGGCGCAATTTTAAGGACCTGTGCATTTTTTGGTGTAGAGGGAATGGTAATTTCGAATCAAGAAGGTCAGGCAAGACTGACTTCATCTGCAGCAAGAACCGCAGAAGGTGCGATGGAAATAACTCCCATATATCAATGTACGGATCTCGCTTCTGCTTTGCGAGATTTTATGTCGAGAAATATTTACGTTATAGGAACAGACCTAAATGCCAAACAGTCGCTTTATGATATTGAAATACGTTTTCCCTGCGTAGTTGTATTTGGGAATGAACAGGACGGACTTTCTTCAAGTGTGAAAAAACGATGTGATCAAGTAGTACGAATACCTGGTACAGAAAAAATTCAATCACTTAACGTTGCTGTTGCCACGGGAGTAATTCTTTCGGAATTGACCCGTCGCCGCGGTTCAAAAAAATAAAACATAATAAATGTTTTTTGCCAAGCTACACCCCCTGCTAGTTCATTTTCCAATTGGTCTTTTGGTGACCGGGACTTTATTTGAATTGTATGGAAATTTTAGAGGAGAAAAAATTGTAGCTAAAGCGGGTTCGTTTAACATAAAGTTTGGCTTCTGGTGCTCAATTCCAGTTGCAGTGATCGGATTCTTTGGCTTGATGAGTCTTGAATTAAAGGAAATTTAAACCGTTTGTCGCGAAACACCTGCTTTTCACTTTTTCGACTATAATTATATTTTTTTGCGTGATTTTGTTGTCCAGGTTTAGATATAAAACATGGTGTAATGTGCTTCACCACTTTTTGTTGATGGTAGGATTATTCACTGTTTTGAATGCAGGTTTCTATGGTGGAGAATTAGTACACAGATTTAATCTTCCTACTGGAACAGGAAACTAAATAAGATATTAGTGAGCTTTTATGAAAATACTAACTGGTATCCAGAATATACACATGCCAACATACCTAAGGTGCACATAATATAAATAAATAAAGCTGTTTTTGAAAAAGGTTGGGTGTAGGACCAGCCAACAGCGAATCCAAACAATACGGTCACAAGAAAAGAATAGCCCTGATGGGATAAGATTGTTACCGTATTCCAAGAATGTATATCCACAGAGATCATTCCAGAAAAATCGGCCATTAGAGCGGCGATAAATCCCATACTTAGATTGAAAGAGGCAACACCTGTATTATTACTTTCTCTCCTTTTATGGGCTAGTAATAAAAGTAATAGTCCGGAAAATAATAATGCTATTGGAAGACTTGATATGAAGGGATGGAATGAGACAGAGCTTATCACTAAGCATGCAGACCTTATTAGGTCGTCTTAAAAAAAAAGTTTAGGATTTTTCTTGATCCGATGGTTTAGGATCGTAGTTGATATCGTTCATACTTAGATTAACGTCGACATCAACTTTGGTGGCAGCTCCAATATCTTGCTCTAATTTATCGATATCGGTTGATTGTCTCAAGCCCTCAGCTTCGTCCATAACATCTTTTTTAAGGTCATTGAAGGTGCTCTGAAATTCACCCCAGCCTTTTCCAATGGATTTAGCTAGGCGCGGAAGGTTTTGCGGTCCGATAACGACCACCGCAATACCCATAATAATTAGCAACTCAAAAAATCCGATATCAAACATTAGGGAACTCCGTTGTTTATGGGAAACAAAAGTGTAGCAAACTATTCTTTGAATTTCTACCAGTACTAGACTGGGAGTCTAAAGTTTCATTTTAAAAAGATTTTAAGAGTAAAACTGAGAATGAAAATAATTCGTGGCACGAAAAATATTTCGGATCTAATTCCTTATCCGGTTGTTGCCATAGGTAATTTTGATGGTGTGCATGTGGGCCATCAAATTCTTTTCAGAAAAACAGCACAGTTGGCCAAGGAAAATGGAGGAACTGCTATCGCGTTCACTTTTGAGCCACACCCGCTTAAGATTCTTGCTCCGGATAAGGTGCCACCACTACTAACAACGTTTCGAAAGAAGATGGAGTTGATTGAGGAATGCGGTATTGATCTGGTTGTCTGTGCCGACTTTACACGCCAATTTTCTGATCAGCACCCGAGAGAATTTGCCCATGATATTTTGGTTAAGCGCATTGAGGTCAAGGAGGTAGTGGTTGGGTTTGATTATGCTTTTGGAAGAGGGAGAGAGGGAACGGTTCGTTATCTAAAGCAAATGGGCGAAGAATATGGGTTTCGTACGCACATTATTGACCCGGTCAAGCTCAATGGGCACCTTGTCAGCAGTTCTTACGTCCGGGAACTTGTAGAAGATGGAAAGGTGGAAGCAGCAGGTGAGTTTTTAGGTCGTCATTACTCCATTCCTGGTCCTGTCATAGAAGGTTATAAGACGGGTCAGAAAATTGGATTTCCAACAGCTAACTTAGATACCAGTCGAGTGCAAATACCAGGGATCGGGGTATATGCGGTTTCTATTAAACATCAAGATGTAAAATATAATGGTGTGGTAAATGTTGGGTTTAATCCTACCTTTAATCGTGATACCTTGAGTGTCGAAGCGCATATTTTTGATTTTGAGGGGAAAATATACGGCCAAGAAATAGAGGTTGTTTTTATTCGTCGCATACGAAGTGAAGTGAAGTTCAAATCAGCAGACCAATTGGTCGAACAGATTAAAAAAGATATTCACGCCGCAAAAATAATTCTAGCGGACCTGCCTTGAAACAATATCGACAACTTATCTTTGGACTAGTCATAGCCTTGATTGCGCTCTATTACACATTGCGCAATGTGTCTTTCAGTGAAGTGATCTCTTCATTCAAGGAGATGGACTACATTTATATCCTTCCTGCCATTGTAATAATTTTATTGAGTTATGTCTTTCGAGCTTACCGTTGGCAGGCGCTTTTAGAGTCTTCCTTGAAAGTAAATGTTGGCGGATTATATTCGCCGATGATGGTTGGGTTTATGGGGAATTTTTTACCGGCACGCGCTGCCGAAATACTGCGCCCTTATCTTCTTTCCAAAAAATATGACATTACCTTTACTGCTGCATTCGCCTCCATCGTCATGGAGCGACTGTTCGATATGATAATTCTTTTGCTTATTTTTATATGGGTTTTTTGGTTTGAAGCGGATGCATTTTCCTCAAATATCGAATTTTCAGGATTTTCGGTACAAGAAATGGCAATCAAGTTTGGTCAAATTTGTGTATTGGCGGTCATTGCGCTCATGGTCTTTATATATTTACTGTTAAACCACAAAGAAAAGGTAATGAAAATAGTCGGCTGGTTTTTAGGTTTCATGAATGAAAAATGGGCGGATAAAATTAAGCACCTTCTTGATGAATTTACCATGGGCTGTGAGGTTGTTAAAAACTTTGGAACCTTAGCAAAAATCAGCGTTTATTCAGTTCTTGTTTGGGTCGCGAATATTTTTTCGGTATACCCGCTTTATTTTGCATTTGATTTGCAATATAAGACCATTCCTTCACTTCTTATTCTTGGCGTTATGGTAGCGATTCTAATTTCTATTTTTCCTACTCCTGGATTTTTGGGGTCATATAATGCGGGAATTGTAATTGCATTGCATGAGATTATCGGTGAATCTGAAATTAAATCTGTCAGTCTAGGAATGGTTGGGTGGGTCTTGTTTTCTGGAGCAATCCTTGCGGGAGGGCTTTACTTTATATTTCATGAGCATATGTCGTTAAAGGACTTAGCTAGCGTCAAAAGGAAGAGTGCTAATTCTTTATAGTTAAGTTGAATGAAAATACCGGTAAGATATTATGTGTCTGGACTGAAATAATCACCTAAAAATGGCAAAAAAATCAGTCAAAAGTGTTGGGAAAAGTGATGGAAGATTTTAGGTACTTCTGTAACCATTTGAAAGTAATATGCCGAAGTGGCGGAATTGGTAGACGCGCATGATTCAGGTTCATGTGAGGGCAACCTCGTGGAAGTTCGAGTCTTCTCTTCGGCACCAACTGATGAATCAAGTCTTTAGCAAGTATATCCAGTCCCGTTAGTCCCACCGTTTCCAGCCGGAAAATGCCTCAAGGTACAGTTATGGTACACCAAACCTTGAGGAATAATGGCTTCCATACAAAAAAGAGTCACCAAAGAAGGCAGAATCACCTATCGCGCCCTTGTCAGAATAAAGGGCTGCCCTGCGATCGGCGACCTTTGACAGGTGTTCCGATGCCCGTAAATGGAGTCAGGAGCAGGAAGTTGATCTTCGGTCAACTAGACCCACCTGCAACATGAAGAACG
>JBGTUV010000022.1:0-10631 GCA_041938985.1 Candidatus Nitromaritima sp.
AGCGGTTTGTGCAGGATTCACGCGATGGGAAAACTCTGGAACGCGTGAAGAATTTGAGTAAGCCAGGTGGAATTTGGGATTGCACTCACTGCGGGGAATGTGTTGAACGATGTCCCAAACCGGCACGACCCTTTGATCGAATTAAAGAAATAATGACGGTCGCTTTGGAACAGGGTGTGACCAACAACAATGGTGCCCGTCATGCGCTGTCATTTGCAAAGTCGGTAAAATCCAGCGGCAGGCTCAATGAAAATATTATTCCTGTAGAGTCAGTGGGATTTTTTAATTTCAAGGGGTTGTTTGATTTGTTGCCGGTTGGGTTACGTATGTTTTTTAAAGGAA
This sequence comes from Candidatus Nitromaritima sp., assembly GCA_041938985.1. Classification (GTDB taxonomy): domain Bacteria; phylum Nitrospinota; class Nitrospinia; order Nitrospinales; family VA-1; genus Nitromaritima. Next base: position 343 of record JBGTUV010000022.1, read on the forward strand.
AGAATCCACCGATTTTGCATAAGTCTATCGACGAAGTAGAGGATGTTAAGCGGATTTATATGGAGCTAGATGAGTGATGAAATTTGCTTTGTTTACAGGATGCGTGGCCAAAGGGGCTACTCGAGAGTTAATGCTTTCAACGATGAAATCCGCTGAAGGGCTAGGTATAGAATTCATAGAAATGAAAAGCGCTGCTTGTTGTGGAGCCGGGGTAGTTTCTGAAAAAAATCCACTTTTGGCAGATGCATTAAATGCCCGTAGCATTGCAATAGCTGAAGAGCAGGATTTGGATCTTGTTACTATCTGTTCTACCTGCCAAGGAATTTTAAAAAAAACAGAAAGTCATGTCGACTCCGATCCTGCCTATAAGGAAAAAGTTAATAATGTGCTTGAGGAAGGTGGACACCATTATGCTGGTGGAAAAATAAAAATCCAACACTTTGCTAATGTGCTTGGTACTGAGGAAGGATTAAAACTTTTACGGGATAAAGTGAAGCGTCCGTTAACAGGACTCAAAACGGCGGCTTTTTATGGGTGTTATGTTTTGCGTCCATCAGGATTATCCTTATATGAAGATCCTGACAATCCGACCGGGATGGAAGAGATTTTTGAAATCTTGGGTGCTACACCAGTTTACTATGATAGTCGTACTAAATGCTGTGGATTTCCTATTATTATGATGAACAAAAATGCCTCACATGATATGGCAGGCAATGCTCTTATCGATGCGATCGATAGTGGGGCAGATTGCGTGGTGACCGGATGCCCCTTGTGCCACCTAAGCCTTGATGCCTATCAACCCGAAATAGATAGAATGAATAAGAAGGGCTGTTCGATTCCAATTCTGCATTTACCGCAACTAGTGGCTTTGGCTTTGGGTTATTCGCCCCAGGAATTGGGGATGGATAAACACATTATTTCTACTACCAGATTAGATGAAATTCTAGCCTAATGCTCGTCCACGCTTTTAAGTCTTAGTACGAGCGGTCACGATTCTTTTTCCTTAATAATAGTTTTTGCCTCTTTAAGGAAAAATAAAGAGCATGATCAAAACTTCTATTTTGTTTAAAAAATACTTACAGCAGTAGTCGCCTTCGATGTGATGTGGATTTTTTTTATATCGATGATTAGGTGTTGTCATTTTTTTGATTTATGTAAAAGAGAAAATAGGTTAATAAAATATAAGTTAATCGAATAAAAGATTAGTAGGAACGATCTTTACCATGTCAGGAGGATGTGTTGACTGATTTGCAGCCTTTATTCAAGAATAAAATTTTTGTGCTAGTGGGTGGGTTGATATTATTTTCAATTGTTTTATTCATGCCACTTCCAGAAGGGATGACTTTTTCCGGGAAACGCCTCTTGGCAGTTATTGTTTTGATGGCCTGCTGGTGGATTGGTGAAGGGACTGCTATCGCAGTTACAGCGCTCCTCCCCCTAATTCTTTTTCCGCTATTAGGAATTATGTCGAGTAAACAGGTTGCGCCTAACTATGCCAATCACTTCGTGTTTCTTTTCTTAGGTGGTTTTATGATTGCGTTGGCTATGGAGAAATGGAATTTTCATAAGCGCTTAGCATTATGGATTATTGTGCTGATAGGAGCAGGGATTAAACGGATCGTGCTGGGTTTTATGATGGCTTCAGCTTTTCTATCTATGTGGATCTCAAACACAGCTACGACCATGATGCTTCTTCCTGTAGGGATGGCAGTTGTGAAGCAAGTTGCCCGTCAGTCTACTTTAGATGGAAAGCACGATAAAATTTCTGAACAGCGAGTGATAGAAAGCTTGGGGTTAGTTCTCATGCTCGGGTTAGCTTACTCGGCTAGCATTGGAGGAGTTGGCACACTAATTGGTACAGCGCCAAATATTGTCTTTGCTGGGTTTTATAAAAACCTTTATCCGGAAAACCCAGAAATCAGTTTTGCGGAATGGATGGCGATGGCGGTTCCCGTGGTAGTTCTTTTTATTCCCATTGTATGGATTTATCTTTGTAAATTTGTATCTCCTGTTCCGTTGAACCGGATTGAACTTTCCAAGGGCAACGAAGATGTTGTAAAAATGAACTCGAATCTTTAGGAAAAATTACTCGGCCAGAAAAAATGGTTGCCTGCATTTTTGCTATGACCGCTTTGCTGTGGATTTTTCGTAAACCCCTTGTGTTGGGATCAGTCACAATGCCCGGATGGTCTGGTCTGTTTCCGAATCCGGAAATGTTTCACGACTCAACAGTTGCAATGATAATGGGTGTTTTATTGATGCTTCTTCCTGTCCATTATAGAGAAGGAAGTGTGAAAAACGATCAGCGTGAATATTTTCTTCTCGACTGGAAAACAGTAGAGACACGCATGCCTTGGGGAATACTACTATTGTTTGGTGGTGGGTTTGCTCTTGCCTCGGGGTTTACTGAAACGGGATTGACGGGTTGGATCGGGAATCAGTTGACCGGATTGTCGTCGCTTCCTTTATGGGCTGTAGTTTTATTCGTGTGTTTGGGAATCACGTTTTTGACCGAGCTTACATCCAACACCGCTACATCTACTATAATTTTGCCAGTGATGGGAGCCGCTGCGGTAGTTGCTGGTTTTCACCCGTTAATGTTCATGTTACCTGCAACACTTTCGGCATCGTTTGCATTTATGCTGCCCGTTGCAACACCGCCTAATGCTATCGTATTTGGGAGTGGATGGGTAACGATTCCGGCGATGTCACGTGCCGGATTCGCTCTCAATCTTATTGGAGCAGTCCTTGTAACAACACTCGCTCTCCTTCTTATTCAAGCTCTCTTTTTGTAGTATCTCCCTGGAGTTTCACAGACTAGAAATAGAGGCAGAAAATTTTCCCAAAAAACTTTATATTGCATCGCTCATATCTAAGAAGAGTTTTAAGGAAAACTATTTCCAGGTCAGTAGAACAAAAATAGTGGTTTCCAAATGTTTTTTAAGTAAGTTCTGGCCTTTCTGGTTTCCATCTAAGCTTTGGGTTGCGGGCGGCCATGATTTCATCTGGGCGAGATACGACAGGCATATGAGGGGCATCGTGAAAAACTTCCGGCTTGGTCTCTGCGAGTTCAGCTATTTTTTTCATGGTTACGATAAAGTCATCGAGTGTTTCCTTTGATTCAGTTTCAGTCGGTTCGACCATCAATGCGCCCTTTACTATCAAAGGAAAGTAAACTGTGGGAGGATGAAACCCATAGTCGATGAGCATTTTTGCGATATCCATAGTACTCACTTTGTTTTTGAGTTGAAGCTTGTCGTTGAATACGCACTCATGCAGACTGGGTCCGTTGTAGGGCAGATGATAGTGTTTATAGAGCGAGGCTTTGATGTAGTTGGCATTGAGAACCGCCATTTCTGCTACTTGTTTAATTCCTTCTGGTCCAAGTGACCTGATGTAGGTATAGGCTCGAACGAGGATGCCAAAATTCCCATAAAATGCTTTCATTTTTCCAATGCTATCAGGGCGGTCATGGTTAAGCGTGTATTTCCCGTCAGCATGTTCGATGATAGGCTTTGGGAGAAAAGGTGATAGTTTTTCGGCGACCCCTATAGGACCAGCTCCGGGTCCTCCCCCTCCGTGAGGCGTGGAAAATGTTTTATGTAGGTTAAAGTGTAAAACGTCTACACCCATGCGGTTCATTTTTGTTTTTCCCATTACCGCGTTTAGGTTAGCCCCATCACAATAAACCAGCCCCCCTTTACTGTGAACAATTTCACTAATTTTTAATATATCAGTTTCAAATATTCCTAGAGTATTTGGATTGGTCAGCATTATGGCCGCAGTTTCTTCATCCATAATCGACTCTAATTTTTTGGGATCGATGAGGCCACGTTCGTCGGACTGTATTTGAACAACGCTGTATCCACATAACGCTGCGCTAGCTGGATTAGTTCCATGAGCGGAGTCGGGCAGGATAACTTTTTTTCGCTGTATTCCTTGAGCCGAATGGTACGCATGAATCATGAGCATGCCTGCCAACTCACCGTGTGCTCCGGCTGCAGGTTGTAGACTTACATGCTCCATACCACTTATTTCTTTGAGGTATTCCTGCAGTTCAAACATAAGCTGAAGACTGCCCTGCGAAAGAGCTTCAGGTGTGTATGGGTGATGCTGTGCGAATCCGGAAAGATTGGCGGTTTCGTTGTTGACCTTTGGATTGTATTTCATCGTGCAGGAGCCAAGCGGGTAAAAATTGGTGTCTATACTAAAGTTCCATTGTGAGAGCCTTGTGAAGTGTCGAACGACATCGAGTTCCGTTAGTTCGGGAAGGTTGTCGATGGGATTACGAATTTCTGTGGCAGGAAGAATTGCTTCAAGCTCCACTTCAGGGACATCACATTTTGGGAGTGAGTAGGCAGTGCGACCAGGGGATCCCATTTCAAAAAGTAGCGGTTCGTTAAAAACCAGTCCTTTGATTCCTGTTAGCGAATCGTTTAATGCTTGAGGTTTATTCATCATGGGTCCCTAAGTGATAGTGCCAGTGATATTTTTTATGCGTATGTGGTGTTAAGTAATTTAAAAATATATTTGCAGCGGTTTAATTGTAAATGGTTAAGTTTCTTGGCAATGGAGAAATTTTTTTCAAAAACAGGTTAATAGAACAAGTTGACATTATATCGTTTTGCGACTCGGAGTGTTAGTTAGTAATTGGTTAATTTGATCTAGCACTATTTCTGGTGAGAGAGAATCCGAGTTTTTTTCTTCGAGTATGATATGCGGAGTATTGGTCGGTCCCCATCGTGCGGTTTCGCCATGTTTGAAGATCACTGCCACAGGTGTTTCTACCGCCGAAGCAAAATGCATTATGCCTGTGTGATTGCAAAACAGCAGGTCGCTTTTTTTTATAGCTAGCGCTAACTCTTTTATCGAAAGAACTGGCAAACGATCAATGGTTGTGTTTGCCTGTTTATTGATACGGTCTATTAATGGTTCTTCGCCTGGACCGCAAATGAATAAAACTTCTCCTTTTTTCGAACTGGATAGTTTTTCCGCCACGACTTGAAAGTTCTCTGGTTTCCATCCCCACTTTGCGACACGGGTTCCTGGTTTTATTAGTACGAGTGGGCGTTCTGGGTATTTGCGCAGCGCGTTTAGTATAGTAGTGATCTTTTTTTCCTCTGCTTCATTGAAATACAGGCGTGGAGATTTTGAAATTTTTGTCAATCCCGCATAGTTTAGCAGTTCAAGGTTATTTAAGCTTTCGTGGCGAGGTTGGTTGTCTATAGGTAAACGAATATCGTAGAGCCAGGTGGTTTCATCGTGGGCGTAGCCTATCTTATATTGGGCTTTGCTGATTAGAGAAAGAAACGAAGCAATGACGCTAAATTTTTTGTTTAATGTAAATGCGATATCAAACCTATTGCATCGGAGTTGCTTGATGATGGTTCCGAGGTTTTTGGGGTCAAAGGGGATTATTTCGTCTACATTTGGGTTGTCAGTTAGGATAGACATGTTGCTGTGGTTCACTATTACGCTTACTCGAAGATGCGGAAATGATTTTTTGATGGATTCGTAAACGGGTGTTGATAAAACGACGTCTCCCAGGCGATCGGTTCTTATTACCAATACAGAAGAGGCAGATGTGAAATTTATAGGAAGAGGGGGAGATTTTTTTTTACCAAAAAAGAATCCAATGATAGCCCACAGGGCATGCTTTGCGATGCGTTCTATTTTGCGAGCCAGTTCGGCCATAGGATTTCTTTCGCCAAGTGGCAGTGCGTTTAAGGCAACGGTTGTGCTTGATCGATGAGCATAATAGGAATGTCATCTTTGATGAGATATTTTAGTTTACATGCGTTGCAGTCAAGCCCGTCTTCTTCAGGGGTTAACTCTAAATCTCCTTTGCATTTCGGGCAAACCAGAATTTCTAAAAGTTCTTTGTCAAAAGCCATTGTATTACCTTTATGTTTAATGAGTTGAGTGTTGAGGGGAGATTACCATCTTAACGTGCTCAGAGGCTATTTTTTTCGTCGCATCAAACATGTTTTGTACGGTTACTTTATCCATGCACTCGGTTGTCCCTAATGGACACTGACGTTTCCAGCAGAAACTACAATTTAATTTATGAAAAACTGCTTTATGATTTTTTGAGTAGGCCCCGTTGCGGTTTGGATCAGTTGGTCCCCATACCGAAACCGTTGGGATGCCTAATGCCCAGCAAATATGAAACGGTCCCGAATCGCTTCCCACAAACAAAGAGAGTTTTTTGTATAGTCCAATAGACTCGGCGATCGTGGTCGCAGGTGCTATCCACGACTTTTGTTTCATAGACTCGGCGATATTACGGACCATTTCTTCTTCTCCCGGTCCCCAGGTCAGGAGGATAGAGAAACCCAGCTCTTCTGTTAGTTTGTCGGCGAACTGGGCGTATCGTTCTATGCTCCACAGTTTGGTTGGAAACCCAGCTCCTGGATTGATTCCGGCTATGGGTTTTTCGGTGAGTTTGCTATTTTTCACCATGAAAGCTTCAGAAATATGTTCATCCTTCTCACCGATGGGTAGGGAAAACTCTGCTTGGGGATGAAAATCTCCCAAGATGGAAAGCTGTGATAGGCAGCGGTCTACTATATGACTATCGGTAGAAAGATATTTACTTCGATGATTATTAAACCAGGTATTTATTTTTTCTCGACAGTTACTGCGGTGAAACCCAGCTCTATTGGGTGCGCCCGTCATGCGGGCAATGAACCCGGTTTTAATGAGGCCTTGTAAATCAAAAGTCCAATCAAATTGGCGTTTCTTTAATAGTTTTCTTGTTTGGTAGATTTCATTCCAAGACTTTATGTTTATATTTTTGCGCCAATATCTAGTGCGGACTGGGATCACTTCATCGAGATCTGGATTGCACTTGATCAGGTCCTGAAAACTTTCCTCGATGATCCATGCGATATAAGCGTTGGGACGATTTGCTCTCAGAGTCCGAAGAAAGGGCAAGGCATGAACGATATCGCCGATGGAGCTAAGTTTAATGATTAGAAATTTTTGTTTCAACGAGTTCATGGTTGGTTAGGGTGGGAAATTTATTTTTAAAAAGACCCAATATTTTGAGGTAAAAATATTTATACCCCATGTAACCGATTAGGACACCGCATAAGGCTCCACTCAAAACATCCGTGGGATAATGTACTCCAAGGTAAACCCGCGAGTAACCTATCAGCAAAGCCGAAATGTATAAGATAAACGCGAAGTTCTTATAAGCACGTGTGATGATCGTAGCAAATGTGAAAGAGTTTATCGCGTGATTAGAAGGAAAAGAAAAGCTGTTCGAGCAATTGGCAATATCTTTTACATGAGAGAGAACGTGGCAAGGTCTATCGCGGGCAATTAGTTCTTTTAATGTTGCTCCTAATAAATCTGAAATTGACACCGATATAGCGGTCGCTAGAACTAATGCTAATCCACGCATCTTCTTAAGCCAGAGAAAAATTACCAAACAAACAATCCCCGGCCACAGAAAATTCTGCTTAATAGAAATGAACTGCATGAATTTTAGGAATATTCGAGATTGAAAATGCGTGTTGATCCAGTAGAATGCCGAAATGTCTAACTCGGAAAGAATGGTTTGATCTCCTTGAAAATTTGAGTGATACGCATGTCAGAATAGATTTTATTGGCTTTGAAACTGGTAGTCAAACGATTTATGGAGGAGGAGTCTCCTAAGAGCCTCCTCTTTCGTCAGATGAATTATCCTCGAAAATAGAGATTCTAATGGCAAAACAAAATAAAAATGCTTTGATTGTTTTTGCCCGCGATCCGGTAGTAGGGCAGGTTAAAACACGCCTGAATCCGTTTTTGGATCTGCAAACAACTTGCGAACTGTATACTTGTTTTCTTTCTGACAGCCTTGACACGGTCAGCGCTGTAGAGTCTGTCGATTGTTTTGTTGGCATTTATCCATCCAGCGTTTCGGGGTATTTTGAGCAACTGGATACATCCTTATCCATAAGCACTTTTGTTCAGGAAGGGAAAGACCTTGGCGAGAGGATGAAAAGCACTTTTTCTGCGAGGTTTGCCGAAGGTTATGAGCAGGTCGTTATTATAGGAGCTGACAGTCCTAGTTTGCCCTTGGCTTATATCAGGCAAGCGTTTGGTTCCAAGCAAGATGTGGTTCTGGGTCCAAGTGTCGATGGAGGGTACTATTTAATTGGTATGAGAGGGAAGTCAATCAATTTGTTTGATGGTATCACGTGGGGTGGTGATACTGTATTAGAAGCAACCCGCTGCAAGTTGAAATCAAATGGCGTGTCGCTGGAACTCCTTCCGGTCTGGTACGATGTGGATCGTTCAGATGATTTGATATTCCTTAAAACACACTTGGAGCTTATGGTTGCCGTAGGTCATAAGGAAGGGGCCGCAACTCAAAAATTTTTAAGTACCCTATCTTTTTAATTCCTTAATGTCTGTTGAGAAAATTATGGATTGTATGCAATGAAAATTATTAAACATTCTGATCTTGATTTTGAGGCCAATCTAAGGGCAGTCGTTGGCCGGGCTGACCTTGACCTTGTGGTTCACGATGCGACGGTTCGTGAAATTCTAAAACAAATTAAAGAGAGTGGCGATACTGCATTGTTTGAGTACACTCGTCGCTTTGATCAATACGATTTATCTGCGGAAGAAATAAGGGTGACACGTGGTGAGATTGATGAAGCCCGTAATAAGGTAAGTGATGAAGAGGTAGATGCATTGAGGCAGGCGGCAGAAAACATTCGCGAGTTTCATGGGCATCAGAATCAGCAGTCCTGGGAATATGAAAAAAATGGTGTTTTGCTGGGGCAAAGTGTAAGGCCTCTTGAGACTGCAGGAATTTATGTTCCTGGTGGCAAAGCTTCCTATCCGTCGTCCGTGTTGATGAATGCGATTCCGGCAAAAGTTGCAGGTGTGGAGAAGGTTGTGATGTGCAGTCCGGCGTCAAAAGGGCAATGTAGTCCACACGTCCTTGTGGCGGCCGAAATTGCTGGGGTTGATTCCATCTTTAAAGTAGGTGGAGCTCAGGCCATAGGTGCAATGGCCTACGGAACCGATACCATCCCAAAAGTGGATAAGATTGTAGGGCCCGGTAATATTTATGTTGCGTTGGCTAAACGAATGGTATTCGGTTTGGTGGATATCGATATGATTGCAGGACCCAGTGAAATCCTGATCGTAGCGGATGATAGTGCGTGCGCGGATTTTATTGCGGCTGATTTATTGTCCCAGGCTGAACATGATGAACAGGCGGTTCCAATTTTGGTGACTTGTTCTGAAAAATTAGCCCGGGATGTGATGAAGGAGTTGGAGAAACAGGCCAGTCGCTTGAACCGACAGGAAATTATCAAAAAATCACTCAGCGAACAGTGTCGCCTGTTTGTTGTAGAGTCCCTGGACGAGGCTATCAAGGTAGCCAACGATATAGCGCCGGAGCACTTAGAGCTTGCAGTGAAAGAACCTCGGGCTTGTGCCGAGCAAATCAGGAACGCAGGGGCCATATTTTTAGGCCACTACACTCCAGAGGCAGTTGGCGATTATTTAGCCGGTCCCAATCATGTTTTGCCAACCAGCGGGACCGCCCGGTTTTCGTCACCACTCGGAGTTTATGATTTCGTAAAAAGAACCAGTATCATGTCTTACTCCCCAGAAGCTCTTGAAAAAGCAGCCCCATTGATAAGAATTCTTGCCGATATGGAGCATCTGGACGCACATGCGAATGCCGTGGATTTGAGAATAAAAAAAATCAATAAATGAGATGAAGTAAAAAGTTTTTGTTGTTGTAGTAATGGTTTTTTTTTGTCTTGACATGGTATGGTACGCATGATAAAAATCAAAAAATTGGCTGTAATTGTGCCTTTTTTTACCTGTGCCTATTGGGTGCGTTGAGTATCCAAGACTTATAGAAAAGGGTGTTTGTGGAAAGACCGCCGGTTTTTTTTTGAATCGGGGCTAGACGGTATTTAAGCGACCATTAATCGATAATTTATCTTATAAGATTTGGAATTATAGTTTTTAATATTTTGTAATCTACTTTTAAAGTAATTAAGTCCACAAAGGAGGACAAGGCTATGCTGGGGAAAAGAAGAAGTTTAAACATTCTGCCCGTTGCTCTGTTTTTTGCGTTTGCAGTGTATATGATGCCGGGGCTGGCGGGAGATGCTTTCGCGAAGGAAGCTTTTGCTGAGCAGGTCTTTGCTGAGCAGGCGTTTGCGAAAGAGGTAATGGCTGCAGATGACGATGCTGAGGGAGAAGGTGAGCCCGAGATCGAGTGGAGTCAGGATGTTTTCTACAAGGACTTCGAAGGGAACCCCCTTAAG
>JBGTUV010000023.1:0-9923 GCA_041938985.1 Candidatus Nitromaritima sp.
TAGAAGGAGGTTCCAATATTACCGGTGTGGAATGGATCACACCACTCCATCTCTTCCAATCTTTCGGTGATCTTAAAGTATAACTATTATATACAAACTGAGAATTCACCTTACGAAAAGTAAAGTTTCCAATTCGTCGCTCGGATGCAAACAGTTTCATTGGCAATAAAATACCAGTTGATTCCTCCTTTGTTTTTACAACCTGAAAATAATTGTTTAGGCGCAAATACTCCACGCCTTCCTTATTAAACTTTAATGAATCAGATTTTCCTGCTTTCCCATACTCAACAAAATAGATATCCCCCAGTTTTCCTTCGTCTATAATTTTATTAACCCTTTTAGTGGTTTCCTTACCACCATATAAATAATATTCGACATGGGGCGGTGAGATAACAGAATTAAATCGTTAGGGCCAAGGCTTTTTACAAACTTCGCAACAAGGTCAAGTGGTTGACGGGCAAATCGATCGGGCCAGGTTACTTGAAGCAACTCCTTTCCTGACATAATCGTAACCAGGAGAAAAATAAAACCTAAAACTATTTTACCCACTAATTTTCTCAGATTGTTTCTTAATCTACTTGTAAGCCCAAATGCGCCAATGACTACACACAATATAAAAATGGGTTGTAGATAAAAAAATACTCTTACGTGTGGAACTGTGGTAACCAATCCTGACAAACAGGCTATATAGATAATTGTCGGCGGAAACACTAACAAACACACAATTAATATGAATGTAGTGCGATTAAGATGAAACAAGGTAAATAGTCCAATCAATACAAAAGAAACAACAAAAAGCTCACCTGTGTCAATCGGTTGAATCCATTCCTTTAAAATAGCTGTAGGAAAAGAACTCAATTCTGATTGTGCCGCGTTAGAAATACCCATTGCAAGCATTTCAGGAGAAATAAAAATAAAATACTGCACAAACAAACCCAACAAGCAAATCAGTATCACTGTAAGGTTTTTTAGATATAGACTTGGGATATCAAACCATTTACCACGCTTTGACTGAAGAAACGATATTAAAAAAAACAAACCCAACGATCCTTCGAAAAACACGAATGTGGGAATTGTCCAAGTACCCGCTAGCATTAATCCAGCGAATATGGAAAGCTCTTTAATGGTGAAAAACTCCTTTGTTGACCTTGATGAAATTTTAGATTCATCTATCCAGACAACCAACCGATGAAAAATATATTGGCAAATAAGGAGAATCAACATGTACCCCCGCGCATGCGTTGAATAAAAGATGTGACCACCATTAATTGCAATCAGGAGTGAAACTGCCAACCCAGCCTGAGCATTACGTGTAATTCGATGAGTCGTTAAAAATGCTAACGCCATACTCGCAATTCCACAAACCAGAACGGGAGTACGTAATAAAAACGGATTTAGCCCAAATATCTTAAATATTGTAGCGACTACAAGAGTGTGAAAAATATGATTGTTAGGATATTCATAATGCGTAGGGATGGATAAAAGCGGCATATTTGCCCAAATCGATATTGTTGCCAGCTCGTCTCCATGTAAGGGGGTAGTGATACCTACCAGTCGGATGATTGTTCCCAGAACAATAACTGCAAGGAAACTGTAGCGGACTGATCTTGAGATAGGTGAGAGTAATAAAGGAGTCACTACAAGTCGCGACAAAAGGGACTATATTAAATTTGTGCGTTTTACATCCAAGCAATCTAGCCCGGGTCTGTTCCTTGATTTTAAGAATTCATTAAATCTTTTAGTGCTGAGATTATGCAAAGTCGTAGGCCACCTGTTGATCAGCCCAACCCATAAAACCGTCTTTGACAGGGTCACCTGTGAAGTTATCTGAATCTTTAACCCAAGCTTTCGGATCGTCCCAATTATCATTATAGTGATATAGGTATGTTTTAGAACGTACTTCATCGGGTAGTGTCATCAGCTCACGGTAGGACGCGTGAACTCCCCCTTGAAAAGTTTGACAGTCATGGAACATCACCTCTGATATACTAGAAAACTGTGTAGGATAGTCCTTATCAAACATAGTATCTCCAGAAATCCAAACTCTCCTGTTTACCAAAATACCACTACACCATTGTGCTTCATCAATGCTGACTGCAGAATCCGGGAAATGAAGTGTGCGCATGAGAACCAATTCCATCGAACCATGCTGATAAGACCAGACTTTTCTCCCAAGCAACTCCGTTTCTTTTGGACGATGAATATCAAAAAAATCTGTTAACTGGAGTGGTTGACCCTGCGCGGCCTCACAAAACTCAGCCCCCCCAGCAAGGCTCTTAGTCCACAATAAATCCTGATAGTCTTTTGGGATGATCATTTTCGGTTTATTAGGTGAGTTTGAAATATAGCGATTAACTAGCGCAACTTCCTCAAAACCACCGATATGGTCAGCATGACTGTGGGTGGGTAGATAACATTGGACTTTACTGACGCTCAATCCAATATCATCAAGGGCCAAGGGTCCAAGAGTGCCGCAATCTACCAAAACGTGATGTTCCCCTTGTATAATTAAAAAGTTGGATTGCCGGTTACGCTTGGTGAAAGCTGCACCAACCCCCAAAAAGACAACCCTTAAATTTCCTTCTGTGTTTAACGGCAAAGATTGACCATCCTTGCAAATTTCATTTATATTGTGCATGCGAGCGTTTTTTAACGCCTGTATTAGGCGCGTAAAATATTAATTGCTTATTAAAGTATCATAGCCGTTTACTTCGGTCTATTAAATTTCCCCTTATGTTCCAATGAATTAGGGAACAAAAATTGGTTTTTTTTCATAAGTTTTAGGTATTCTGTGAAATTTTTCTACTTTTGGATTCGAAAAACTATATCACCCGATCTCTTGCATGATATTATTTTTTAACAATCTAGTTTTCATTGTTTTTTAAGCGTTTATGTGTGGAATTTTAAGAAAGATAAGATATAATTTTGAAGACTCCTCAATCCGCTAACCACCCATCTCAGTTTGGTTTAGAATGAAATATTTGGTTGTAATTGCCAACGGCCTAACAGATAAGCCGATTGCAGAAAAAGAAAATAAGACTCCGTTACAGCTTGCGGACACACCCAACCTAGACCGGATGGTTCAAGAAGGCTATTCAGGCTCGGTACAAACCATTCCCGAAAATCGTCAAGTTGGAAACGAGATATCCTATCTCTCGCTTTTAGGCTACGATCCTGCAAAATATGATATTGCTCCAGCATATTTTGACGCGCTGGCAATAGGGTTGAATCTCAAAGATGGAGAAATTCCACTATGTTGTGATTTTGTAACTCTGCAACCTAGTCATAACGATATGGTAATGAAAGATTATACAGCGGGTCATTTGTCTTGTGAAGAATCTAGAAACTATTTAAAAGCACTTCAAGATCAAATATCAGATTGCTTGGTTACTTTTTATCCTGGTTTGGGTTTTCATAATATAATGGTTATACAAAGTGAACCATTCACAAAATGTTTGACACCACCCAACGAATTGATCGGTGAAGGTATTCGGAAATTCATGCCGGATGGCGATGAGTTTAATGATTTAATTTATATTATTAATCAAGCCCAGATCATATTGCATAATCATCCAGTAAACCAAAAACGAAAGCGGGAAAATCTTGACTCGGCCAACAGTATCTGGTTATGGGGGAACGGTAAAAAAGGAACTCTTCCTCCATTTGAAAAAAAATTTGGGAAATCCGCTTCACTTATTTCCGCATCACTACTTTTTCAGGGAATGGCTAAAGCGGCAAGTATGGGCGTAGTTTCAGTTGAAGGTGCTACCGGGTTTGCTGAAACCAATTTCGATAATAAAGTAGAGGCCGCCATTCACGAATTGCAGACCAAGGATATTGTCTATCTTAATGTAGCAGGGGCGGAAGAAGTTTCACTAAAGGGAAATATTGATGACAAAATTCTTACTATCGAAGATATCGACTCAAAGGTAATCGGCCCACTATCAAAAGAAATTTCCCTAAATAGCGGTGTCAAAATGATGGTGGTTGTCAACCATGTCAGTTCAGCAGTTGCTGTAAAGTATGAAAACGGTCGAGTCCCATTTGTGGTTAGTGGAGAAAAAGAGACGGCCTCAGTTAATAAATTTGATGAAAATATTCTTAATAAGGAAAATAATCATTTTAAATCTGGTTCAGATTTGATGAACATGTTTTTTGATATAAATTAAAACGTATGAATAGATTAGTGGTACAAAAATATGGCGGTACTTCGGTCGGCAGCATTGAACGAATTAAAAAAATTGCAGAACGTATTGCCCGTATGCGAAAAGAAGGGCTTGATATTGTGGTTGTCGTTTCAGCAATGGCAGGTGAAACCGACAAACTATTAGATATGGCCAAACAGATTAGCTCTACTGGAAAAGACAGGGAAATTGATCTTTTATTATCATCTGGAGAACGCGTTTCAAGTGCCTTATTAAGTATAGCCCTTGATAGCATCGGGTGCCCTGCTATTTCCATGACAGGTAGGCAAATAGGTTTACTTACCGACAACTCTCATACAAAAGCACGTATCAAAGGAGTCGACACAGAGCGTTCCAGAAGGGCTTTAGAGAATGGGAATGTCATTGTTGTTGCAGGTTTTCAGGGAATAAATGAACATGGTGATGTTACTACCCTTGGACGAGGTGGTTCTGATACTTCTGCTGTTGCTCTAGCTGTAGCCTTAAAAGCAGAGAGGTGTGAAATCTATACAGATGTAGATGGGGTATATACCGCCGACCCCAATATTGTTCCCGATGCGCGTAAAATGGATCGCGTTTCTTACGACGAAATGTTGGAAATGTCTAGCTTGGGTGCAAAGGTACTGCAATTTCGTTGCGTTGAATTCTGCAAAAAATACGATATGCCACTTGTCGTAAAATCATCTTTAGTGGAAGAGTCTAAAGGCACCTTGATCTGTGAGGAGGATTCGAGTATGGAACAACCGGTTGTATCTGGAATAATGAACGACAAAAATCAAGCTAAAATAACGATCAAAGGTGTTCCTGATCAACCAGGAATCGCCAGTAAATTTTTCACAGGACTCGCAGAGGGAAATCTTTCAGTGGATATGATTATCCAGAATGTCAGCGATGAAAACCATACGGATATTTCTTTTACTGTTACAAAAGAGGACATAAATAAAGCTACCAAAATAGTCCAAGAACTAGGTAAGCTCATAGAAGCCCGTGATATTAGTGCTGATCCTAATATATGCAAAGTTTCCATTGTAGGCGCGGGCATGCGAAGCCATCCAGGAGTTGCCGCAAAAATGTTTAGCGCTCTATCTAATGAAAATATAAACATTATAATGATAAGCACCTCGGAAATAAGAGTATCTTGTATTATTGAAGAAAAATATGGTGAACTTGCCGTTCGTGTTCTACACAAAGTATTTAATATGAATGAGGCCAAAAAAAATAGTGCGCTAAAGGGTAACGACGAATCCATCTGATAACATCAATATTAGTTTTATGAAAACAATAAGCATTTATGACACGACATTAAGAGACGGGTCGCAATCTGAAGATGTCTCCTTTACCGTTGAAGACAAGATTCGTATTGCTCATAAACTCGATGAACTTGGAATAAAATATATTGAGGGGGGCTGGCCTGGATCGAATCCAAAAGATATGGATTTTTTCAGTCGGGTCCAAAATAGTAATTTTCAACAAGCGAAAATTACTGCTTTCGGAAGTACTCGCCATCCCAATAATGATGTAAAAAATGATCAGAATATTAAAAATCTGATCGAAGCAAACACAGAAGTTATTACCATTTTTGGGAAAAGTTGGGATATGCATGTTAACGAAGCGCTCTCCACAACTTTGGAGGAAAACCTACGTATGGTCAAGGATAGCGTGAGCTACCTTAAAGATAATTGTTCTGAAGTATTTTTTGACGCGGAGCATTTCTTTGATGGATATAAAAGCAATCCTGAATACGCTATGAGAGTGCTTAAGGAAGCAGAATCTGCAGGGGTCGATTGGATCATACTGTGCGACACCAATGGGGGATCTTTGCCTTCTGAGGTAGGAAAAGTGTGTTCATTGGTAAAAAGTTCTATTAACACAAAAATTGGAATTCACACGCATAACGATTCGGAACTCGCAGTTGCTAATGCCCTTACGGCAGTTCAGGCAGGTGTGGAACAAGTTCAAGGAACCATAAATGGGTTCGGCGAACGATGCGGAAATGCAAACCTCGTTTCCGTAATTCCTAATCTTAAACTTAAATTAGGTTTGAGCTGTGTTTCTGATGAACAAATGCAATCTTTGGCAGATTTGTCATCATTTGTTTATGAACTTGCTAATCAGGCACACTGGAATCATCAACCTTATGTTGGTAAAAGTGCTTTCGCTCATAAAGGAGGAATTCATGTTAGTGCTATAAAAAAAAATAGCGCCACCTATGAGCATATCAATCCTGAATTAGTTGGCAATGTTCAGAGAATCCTAATTTCCGATCTGTCTGGGAAAAGCAATATTCTGTCCAAGGCTCAAGAATACGGTATTGATATTGATGACCACGAACCAAAAGTCAAAAAAATACTGGATAACCTTAAATCCCTCGAACAACTCGGATATCAATACGAAGGGGCCGAAGCTTCTTTTGAACTACTGATGCGTGATGCCCTTGGCACAAAAGAATATTTTTTCGATTTTGTTGGTTTTCGTGTGATTGTAGAACAAAGGGGTGAGGACGAGAAACCTATATCAGAAGCCACAGTAAAAATTCGGGTCAACGGAGTACAGGAAGTTACCGCTGCCGAAGGCATAGGTCCAGTTAACGCCTTGGATAAGGCTATTAAAAAGTCGTTGAGTAAATTTTATCCTGAAATGGAAAATGTAACTCTTTTTGATTATAAGGTGAGAATCCTAGATGAAAAAAAAGGTACACAGGCTAAAACCCGTGTGTTAATTGAGTCAGGCGATCATGATTCGAAGTGGGGGACTGTCGGCGTATCAGAAAACATTATTGAAGCTAGTTGGCAAGCTTTAATAGATAGCGTAGAATATAAGCTCAATTCATTTCCAAAGAACCCAAAAAATAATAGCTAACGTATTAATTTAGCAAAAAAAACCCCGGCAAAAGCCGGGGGTGCAAATATCATTTTGGTTTAAATTTTATACGTCGTAATACATGTATAGCTCATAAGGGTGTGGACGTAAGCGTAATTGGTCCACTTCATTCTCACGCTTGTAATCAATCCACGTATCAAGAAGATCTTTAGTAAAGACATCTCCCTTGAGCATAAAATCATGATCTGCCTCAAGCGCATCCAAGGCCTGATCTAGTGAACCTGGAAGAGTAGGAATATTAGCTAGTTCTTCTGGACTCATTGCATATATATCCTTATCCATTGGTTCGCCAGGATCAATTTTGTTTTCAATGCCATCCAATCCAGCCATGAGCATAACTGCAAAAGCTAGATACCCGTTTGCAGAAGGATCGGGAAAACGAACTTCCAGTCTTTTTGCTTTGGGACTTGGGGAATACATGGGAATTCGGACGGCTGCACTTCGATTACGACTTGAATAAGCAAGGTTGACAGGCGCCTCGAACCCTGGAACCAACCGTTTGTATGAGTTGGTAGTTGGGCCTGTAAAAGCAGAAATTGCACAGGCATGCTTCAATATTCCACCGATATAATGTAATCCCATTTCACTAAAACCTGCGTAGCCGTTCCCTGCAAAAAGAGGTTTCCCACCTTTCCAAATACTCTGGTGAACATGCATTCCGGTTCCGTTATCGTTAAATAACGGTTTCGGCATAAAGGTCGCAGTTTTCCCGTGACGTTTGGCTACATTCTTAACAATATATTTGTACCACATTAGGTTATCTGCACATTTTACCAAGGGAGCAAAACGCATATCGATTTCACATTGCCCAGCGGTAGCCACTTCATGGTGGTGACATTCCATTTCAATACCAACTTCTTCCATAGTAAGCAGCATCTCGCTGCGAATGTCCTGCAAACTATCAGTTGGAGATGTAGGGAAATACCCTTCTTTGTGGCGAGGTTTATAACCCAAGTTTGGTTCTTCGTCTCTTCCAGAATTTCCAGAATTCCATATCCCTTCTTCGGAATCCACTGCATAAAAAGCCTGGTTGGAATCATTTTGATATCTCACGTCATCAAAAACGAAAAACTCTGCTTCTGGTCCGAAATATCCCGTGTCCCCAAGTCCTGTCGACTTGAGGTAGGCCTCCGCTTTTTGAGCAACATTCCGAGGATCCTTTGAATATTTTTCCTTGGTGATGGGGTCAGAAATATTACATATCAAGCTTAGTGTAGGAACATGCATAAAAGGATCCATCATCGCTGTTGTGGGATCCGGTATAACGATCATATCGCTGTTATTGATTGCCTGCCATCCTCTAATACTCGAACCATCAAACCCAAGGCCGTCTTCAAATAAACTTTCCTCCAGTTCGCTTGTGGGTACAGAAAAATGTTGCCAGGTACCCAGCAAATCCGTGAATTTAATATCCACAATTTTAACTTCATTTTTTTTCGCTAAATCCAATACCTCTTTGGGCGTCATACTAATTACCTCCTGCACTTTTATGAATTAATGATCTTGTTTATATCTGTTAGCAACCACACTTGATATTACGATTGATGTTAATTAAAAATTATTGGCTCACCAAAATTCTCTATAAGTTTCAATTAGGTATTTTTAGCGAGATGAAAAGAGATTTCCCCTAATTTCTAGCGGATAATTCAAAAAATCTCGCAACCCAACCTAGTTCAGTTTCTTAGGATTACTTCTTTGTTTATAAAGTGTTGCGGAGAAGTGGGAAACTTAGCATAAGTCGACTTTTTTTTCAAACAAGACTTTATACTTCCAAAAATTGATAAAATTAAAATACTAAACCACTTGATTTTATTGATTTATGGATACTTCAAATTACTCACTTGCTTCGGTGAGAAGGTTGAGGGATTCTTCTACTTCTTTCTGTTTTTTTTGGATCACTTCCCCGTCCGGACGATGCGGCACAGAAATTCGATCACCGAAGTTTATCGTGCAATGAGTAAAAGGAAGTGGGAGTACAAATCGATCCCAAGTGTTCAATTCAATTTTACGCATGGCCCCATAAGTCATGGGTATGAGTGGAGAGTTAGTGATTCCAGCAATCTGAATGCAACCCGACTGGGCTTTCAATCTCGGACCGCGTGAACCATCAGCAATAATAATAATTCTCTCGCCACGCTTGAGTATTTTGATTAATGAACGTGTTGACGATACTGCTTTTTTGAAGGTTGATCCACGAATTACGGAATAACCCATCAATTGAGCTAATCTTGCAAGTAAATCACCGTCTACGCTGGGACTTATCAATAAATGAAAATCGGATCTTCGGCGCAAGTGATAAAATAAATAAAAAATGCGCCCATGCCATAAGGTTAAAATATAACTTCCGGAAATATTTTGGATGTAATCTTCTGACTCCTTTTTTTTTCGAGACTCCCGAATCGTCCAACACCAAACGAATATTAGTACATACAATAGATATGGAAAAATAAAGTTAAATAGAAATTTTTTCATCCTGCCTTCGCTCCCTAAGAAACTCTATCATACGCTCCGCGACTCTATCTAATACGCCCGGATCGCCTAGAGATTTACGAACTTGCAGAAGACGGGACCGCAGATTCTCACGCCCTTCTGAATCATTCAAAATCATTACTACTTCTTTGGTAATATTTTTCACAGTGGCCTTGCCCTGAATCAGTTCTGTAACCACTTCTTCTTCGGCTACAATATTGATCAGTCCATATAATTTGATTTTAACAAGCACCCGAGCCAACCAGTAAGTGATCCAGTTTAATTTATATACAATAACCATCGGACATCCAAGTAACGCTGCTTCAAGGGTTGCCGAACCAGAAGCAATGATTAAAAAATCACAACAGTTCATTACGTCATATGATTTCC
>JBGTUV010000024.1:0-9873 GCA_041938985.1 Candidatus Nitromaritima sp.
TCATCGGGTCGACCCACTCCTACCCGAATACGACAATACTGGTCTGTCCCAACTTTCTCGGTAATCGACCGCACCCCTAACTGACCAGCGTCACCGCCCTTAGTTTTTACTTTGATTTTTCCAAGCGGCAAATCAATATCATCATGAATCACAAGAACCTGGTTGGGGGAAATCCCAAAGGCAGAAAGAAGCAACTTCGCCGCCTGCCCACTATTATTCATGTAGGTCATTGGCTTGGCGATCACAACCTGGCAACCCTCTATTTCCCCTTCACCATAGAGAGCTCTATGCTTGCTTTGGGCAAGTGCAATCCGTTGTTTTTCAGCCAAATTATCGGCTACAAGAAAACCAACATTATGGCGCGCTAGTTCGTAACGCGGCCCGGGATTGCCCAAGCCAATAATTAAATACACATTGGATATGATCAGCCCTCTTTCTTAGTCGAATCATCCTTCTTATCCAAGTCTTCCTTCTTATCCGAATCTTCCTCGGCGGTTGGAGCATCGCCCGTAACCGCCATTTCGCCTTCTGCCAACTCTTCTTCATCAGCGACTTTCTCTTCTTCAACTTTTGGCATATAGACGCTGACCACGGCCTCATTAGGTTGATTTAAAATTTTTACCTTGTCCGGCAGGCTAAAGTCCGACACATGTAACACCTGCCCAAGTTCAACAGCCGTCACATCCAAGTCGATAGACTGAGGAATATCGACAGGCAAACATTCTACCTGAAGAGATTTGAGCACCTGGTTAACCAGACCACCCATTTTTTCTCCAGCAGATTTTCCAATCAAATGTACATTGACGCTGACTTTAACTGTCTTGGTAACGTCAACTTCTAAAAAGTCCACATGAACCCAACGTTCTTTCAGTGGGTGACTTTGAAATTCTTTTAAAATGACTTTACGCTTCTTATTTCCTTCCAAGTTAAGGTCAATCAAAGCGTTCTGTCCTTTGGCTGTTAAAATATCTTTAAGATTGTCAGGACAAACAGAAAAGGAAAGGTTGTCTTTCAACCCATATAAAACAGCCGGTATTTCTCCGTTTCTTCGCACCTCTTTAGTGGCGACCTTACCCGTTTTTTCTCTTATTTTACCGCTCAACACTTCAGACATTTTTATCTACTCCTTATAAATCAAACAATGAACTTACCGAGGTTTCTCGATTGATCCGCAAAATGGCCTCGCCCAATAAAGGCGCCACGGATAAAATCTTAATTTTTGGATGGTTTCTCATGGCATCACGAATTGGAATCGTGTTGGTTGCCACGATAGACTTAATTTCTGATTTAGAAATACGCTCTATCGCTGGTCCAGACAAAACAGCATGTGAGCAACAAGCATGTACTTCACGGGCCCCCGCTTCCAACAAAGCAGCTGTACCTTCCACAAGAGTTCCAGCGGTATCGATCATATCATCAACGACGAAGCACACCTTGTCAACAACATCTCCAATGATGTTCATCGCCTTAGCCTCATTCGCTGCCTCTCGACGTTTATCAATAATAGCAAGGCTGACCCCTAGGCGCTTTGCAAAAGCCCTAGCGCGTTCCACTCCGCCTGCATCTGGAGAAATAACTATCATATCCTTCAATTCTAGATTTTCCAGATAAGGAATCAATACCTTCATAGAAAAAAGATGATCCACGGGAATATTAAAGAAACCTTGTATCTGCCCTGCATGAAGATCTACTGTCAAAACACGGTCTGTTCCCGCAGTCACTAGTAAGTCTGCTACTAACTTGGAAGTAATGGGAACCCGTGGTTCACTCTTGCGATCTTGGCGAGCGTAACCGTAATAAGGTATCACGGCCGTTATACGTCTGGCAGAGGAACGCTTAAGAGCATCGATCATGATCAATAGTTCCATCAAGTTTTTATTTCCTGGAGAACAAGTTGGCTGAATCACAAAAATATCACCGCCTCGAACATTTTCTTCAATGCGCACATAAATTTCTTCATCAGAGAAATCTTTGATTACCGTGCGGCCCAATTCTATTTTCATGTACTTGCAAATGTCCTCTGCAAGCTCAACATTAGCCCTCCCAGAAAAAATAAGGACTCTCCCGTTTAGATTCTGTTCCATACGATATCCACCAGATAAACTTAAAAAACCTTTTTACCATTAAAAGCTGGGGCGGGAGGATTCGAACCTCCGAATGCAGGCATCAAAAACCTGTGTCTTAACCGCTTGACGACGCCCCAATCTGTATTCGCTACCTAATTTAGCTTAATCTCGTGACCAACAATCAATACACACTATGAAAAACTCTTAAATATACGGACAATATTCACTTTTGAATCGATCTAAAATTTAAAAGTCAGATCTTCTTTAATTTAGTTATTAGGCTTTGAGCGACGAAAAGTGGAGGGTAAACTGGGGGTTACGCTACTTAAATTTTCGTTGCTAATTAAAATTTTCCAAGACCACCCATTTCTAGACTTCATTAGTTAGGGGTAGTTCAGGATATCCTCCGGACAGAATTCAGTCAAACTTTCAATCGTTTCTACAATAACTCTTTCCCAAGTTCCATTCAAACCTGCGCATGCAACCCGAGCCTTCTCCGGATCATCAAAAATTCCAAATACAGTGGACCCACTCCCAGATAAAAGAACACCCAAAGCACCCCAAGCCCCTAACTCGTCTTTAACGACTTGGATTTCAGGAAACCTTTGAATAACAACAGGTTCTAAATCATTGTACAACCGGGACCCTAAGCTTGTGATGTCCGATAAGGATAGGTTTTTCCGCAGGATGCTAATATTATTTTCCCGTTTTGTCAACTTCAATTTTAGATTTTGATACACCCAAGAAGTCGCCACAGGAAACCCAGGAAACACCAACAAAACCTGAAACTTAGCACAAGGTTTCAGGACCTTTAACTGCTCCCCACGCCCCATTCCAAGCGCGCAAGGCGAAGTAAGAAAAAATGGGACATCGGAACCCAATTCAGCAGCCAATGCAAGTAATTTCTCTCGTTCGATATTCAAATCCCACAAACGATTCAGACCCATAAGTACGCCGGCAGCATTACCACTACCACCCCCGAGTCCAGCACCGAAAGGAATTTTTTTTTTCAACCGAATGCTGACTCCTTTACCTTCAACCTGATAAGACTGTCGTAATAGAAGTGCCGCTTTACAAACAAGGTTAGTATCATCCGTGGGTACTCCTGGCGTATCACACTCCAGTTTAATCCCCGAGGACAAAAGTTCTAACTCCACGTCATCATATAAAGATACCATTTGAAAAATTGTTTCCAATTCATGAAACCCATCTTCTCTTTTTCCGTGAATATGAAGACCTAAGTTAATTTTGGCCGGGGTTTTAAATTTTATTTTCATACTTCTTGCCACGTCACCAATTACTCTTCAGTTCATCAATCCCAATGCTAACTCAAATGCATCGAGAGAAATACCTTGATTGATCATCACGTCTGAGTAACTTACTACAATAGATTGATTTTTTGACTTAATCTCGATTACAACCTTGTGAGCGAAGTCCAACTCATCAACTTTCTTGTAATCGTCCCAATATACCCTGTAAATTTCCCGGGTGCCTCGAATCAAGAGTAATGATTTTGGCAACAACGTATAAGCGTCGATTCCAATATCTACCCGTTCTCCTGTTTTTTGGTTGATCGTTTCAATTTGCAAAACGGTTTGGTCGCTATTCCATTTTGCGACTTTCGTCTGTAAATGAGAAAGGTGCGGTATCCCTCCTGAAAACACGCTGATGTAATCTCCGAAGTCTATATAAGTCCCCAAAACCCGGTGCATACTTTCCCAAACCGCTTCTCCAGAGATGACTCGATTTTCTCGCGGATCATACATTATAGTTTTTCCCCCTTCATAAATCAGCACACCTAATACCTGACGAAATAAGCTGTAAGTATCCACTCGCATTGCTTCATCCCCCTTGACAAGCAATGTCTGACGAAACGATTGATTTAAATTTTCTCCAGAAATTTTTGTACGTACAAATGCTTTTACGTCTCGAATAGCCAATTTACGAGCTTCGAGTTCGGAAAATAAAGAGGACAGAGACTTCATTTCTGGCTTCGCTTCTGTTAACACAGGCAAAACCTTGGGTTGGCAGGAAACAATGAAAACCAGCAGGCACCCTACTACATACCGGCGCAGGGAAATTCGCATAGAATTGGGTATCAGTATGGTTAAAACTGGGGCCAAACTATTGATAGTTAATTATTACTCAGAAGTTTCTGCACCTTTTGAATCTTTTTTTCCAGTTCTTTAGGATCAGGTAACTCGTTATCAATATTATCTGTTTTTTCTAAAGTGAGGAAAAGACTTGTTTCCCATGCCTTGCCAGCTTTTATATAGTTCATCAATGAAAAGTGGATGTCTCCCAAATGGCTATATAAAACTGGATCCGGGGACGTATAAACCATAGCCTTTTTAAGTTCTCTAAGGGCTTTTCCCGATTCTCCTTTCTTAAAATAAATCCAGCTCAGACTATCAAGAAAATAACCATTTTTGGGCTGAATAGAAAGTGCCTTATCCAAATGTCCTAGAGCTTTATCTAGTGATTTCCCTTCCCTAGCATAAATATACCCCAAAAAATTATGCGCATTAGAATGCATGGGATTAAGCTCGATAGAGTGCTTTATATTTTTTATAGCTAACTCAAATTCACCTTTCCGCTCTAGGAGAGCTCCCAGTTCGAAATAATAAGAATCTTTATCTTTGTCTATGGCAATTGCTTTTTGCATTGCGTCAATGGCTTTATCTAATCGATCAACCGCTATACAGGCAATGGCCAGGGAGTGATAAAGGGTGTCATTATTTTGATCTATCTTGATAGCTTCCTCAATCAATTGAACTGTTTTTTCAGGGTGCTTATTCATACTATGTAACCGAGCCAAGTAAATCATTAAATGCACGGACCTAGGCTCTATTTTCAGTAAACTATTTATTTCTTGAATGGCTCTATCTACACGCCCAAGAATTTCATAAACACGCCCAAGCACCATTAAAATTTCTTTTTTGTGTTTCTTCTCCTGAAGCAACTGAAACTCATCAAGCGCTTTCAAGTAAATTCCCTGTTCATAGTAAACGGCTCCAATTTTTATATGCACATCTGGAGCGCCCAAAACTTCTTTTGCATCTGCTCGGTATTTGCTCGAGTCTACATCCATTCGTAAAGTTGAACCTTTCATAGCGGTCATACGCTTATGAATGCTTTCATTCAAAGGGTCTAGCTTTAAAAGAATCTTGTATTGTTTTTTAGCCTCATCGGGCTTCCCCTGCGCCGCTAAGGTCCAAGCCAGAAATTCTCGAGCCTTCAAAAGATTAGGACGTAACTCCAAAGCTTGATTTAAGGATCTTTTGGCATCTTCTAATTTTCCTGCAACAATATTAACTCTCGCAAGGTAGTGGTATCCCAAGGGATTCGTTGATTCTACCTGGAGTACCTTCTTGTACATATCTTCTGCAAGATCATATTGCTGACGAACTTCGTAAATTGCACCGCTAAGAAGGTAGGCTCTTGCTAACCCCGACTTAGCCTGAATTACGCGTTGATAATGACTTAGAGCTCGCTCATATTCGAGCCGCCCGGCGAGAATATCTCCAATCATCATATTCAATTCGGGATTATCAGGAAAATGACTCAAAGACTCCTGCAGTGTCTTATAGGCATCTTCTATTTCCCCTGCACGAATGAGATTAATCGCCAATTGACTATAAAATTCATAATCACCTGGGGCAAACCGAACCACCAGACGATAATTCTCTGAAGCTTGCTCAAACTGATGTTCTCGAACCGCTTGCAAAGCCATTAGATAATGGTAGTACGCTCGTGGATCCCTAATATTCTCGTTGCTTTTTTTTGCGGATAGATTCTCAACAGCCTTAACTGCATATGAATTAGAAAAATCAATGCCCCGGGAAACTTGGTCTATTGGAAAGGTGGTACAATTGGAGATGAACACTAGTATTGCAACTGGTAAAATCACTTTTAGCTTACAGTTGATACGATCAAGTATATTCTTCACACTTTCATCCTTCATTCCTATTTCTGGTGCTTGCATTTTATTTTGCTTCAACGAATACTGCTTTTCCTCTTCGGAAGGATTTTTTTTAATAGATTCTACAATAGGACCTTCTTGGAAAACAATTCTGTTCACTAAGGCCGATCCTGCGCGTTCATTAATCGTTTTGATAATTTTTTCACGTAAGGGTTCCAAAGCTGGAAACCATACTCTGTCTGACACCGTGACAAACAAGCTTTTACTCGAAAATTTGTTGACCCGTGTGACAAGTGCCAAGTCTTTACCTACTATAAGCTTCCACTGAAAGTCGAACCAAGCGAAGGATTGGGAGTCGTTAGAATCGACCCTAACTATTGATTTTCCAAGCACAGAGCGTATAGTTTCCCAACTTGCGTGCATTTGTTTACTCATTAGGCCCAGGCTCACATTCTTTAAATATTGGATTTATTTTAGCTATGTTGTCCGGCAATATAAAGATATTTTTGAGATGTATTACGTCTCTAGCCTTGTGCCGGTTAATTAAGACCACATTATAGAAATTACCCTTAAAACGAAAGGGATAGCTGGGATCACCTAACTAAAACGGCCCCACATCCTTCCATATTTTTATAGATCATGCGATCACATATTTATCTGGCAGTTCTTGGCCTATTGAGCTTGATCCTCTATCTAGGGTTAACAGACCTATCTAAAGATTTCAACTGGGGTGAAGGTTACTCCAAACGTCCTATTCTTGAATATCTTGCCATCTATTTTTCTTTATTTTTTCTTTATACACTGGCCTGTCTTTCTGTTTTTAAATCCAACTGGTCTCAAAAAACATTCTGGACCCTGATCGCCTTCGGATTATTATTTCGTTTTGCAATGCTCCCTTCCCAACAGATTCAAGAAGATGACGTATATCGTTATCTTTGGGATGGCAAGGTGTTTGCTCATGGAATTAATCCCTTCAAATTCGCTCCGGAAGAAATTAACAAATATAAATCCTTAAAAATACAAGACCCAGTATATTTTCACTCACATTATGGGGAAAACGACCAAAATGAGTTAGCTATTCTAAATGATTTAAAATGGGAAAATGACATTGCCCTTCGGTATATGGAGCGAATTAACCACCCAGATGTTCCCACTATCTATCCACCTTTGGCCCAATACGTGTTTCGCTTCTCGCAGCAAATAAATGTAGATAGTCTACTCACCTTACGAATAATATTTTTGGCATTTGATCTAATGGGTACGGTTTTCATCATACTTGCGTTAAGGGCCTTAAACCTGAACCAAAATTTTAGTCTAGTTTATTTTTGGTCGCCCCTAATGATCAAGGAAACTTATAACTCAACTCATCTGGATATAATCGGGATATCCTGTCTTTGTGTATCCATATATTTTCTTATACGAAAACGTATGGTGGGATCCATTTTTTTTCTAGCTTTGAGCGTTCTTGGAAAATTTTATTCCGCAGTTCTTCTCCCTTTTTACCTTCAAAGGGTCTGGTTTCTCGCGCAAGAAAATAGGCGGTCCGGCACGGTAACTGTAACCATTCACTTAATTTTATTTTGCACTGTAATTACAGTTTTCTATCTACCTTTTATTAATATAGGTGAGAGAGTTTTTGATGGATTAAAAACGTATAGCGTTTATTGGCAAAGCAATGACAGCTTGTTCGCGATCTTGCTATATGTTCTTAAAAATATTTTAAAACTAGGAATGGCTACAGAAATTCCAATTTTTGGCAGTAGCATGATATTTGCGAAAAGTATCATGGCCTTAGTCATTCTAGGAACGGTAGCCTATTTAATTGCTAAACAAGGTCCTGACGCAAACTCTCCAGAGATGTGGATACGAAATATTTTTATAGTCATTGTTCTGGTATTCCTTCTGAGCCCTGTTCAAAACCCCTGGTATCTATGTTGGACTGTTCCCTTTCTATGCATTTTCCATTCGAGATCGTTGATCTTTCTAACCGGGCTAATCGGATTATATTATCTCGACTTTTATCTCGACTATCAGGACATCACCCAATACTCAGTTTTGGTTGCCTGGCTAGAATACACCCCATTTTATGTCTATTTGCTTTGGGAGCTTTTTAGGTCAAAAAAGATTTGGAAAACCATAGAGTGAACTGCTGACTTCCAAAGAAACCTTCCTAATTTTTGTTGTTTTTCATATCCACAATTAGGCAAGAGAAGATCAACGCAAAGGTTGTGCCGATCGAATCGGTTGATTTGTGAGTCCTGAGCATACATAAACGCTTACTCAAGAAAAACAGGTTTAAACAAATTCTAAATTATTTTTCATAGCAACTCTTGAAAAGAACTCACGGTAGTAAGACCATTTTTTTTGTGCTTGTTATTACGATCTATGAGTATCGCTTCTATTCCTACGCTGTTGGCACCTTGAATGTCCGCATGAAGATCATCACCAATATGACAAACTTCCGTCGAATCAACCCCGCTTCTTCTAATAGCTTCAATAAAAATTTTTTTATCTGGCTTGGCTGAGCCCACCTCCGCAGAAGCTAAAATAAAATCAAAATGCTCCGCAAGACCGGTGCCTTTCAAAATTGCATGAAGACGGGAATCCCAGTTAGAAACAACTCCTAATGTGACACTAGATTTTTTTAATTTCTCTAAAATACCTGAATCAATAACATCATCAAAAACATGCCAGTGGTCTTTACGTGCAAACGCCTCATAAATGATCTCAAAATAATGTTCGAAATTTTCAAGACCGCCAGAGTGTTCAAAAACTTGAAAAACAAGACTCTTCCAAAAATCTCTTTCCGCTTGTTCACCACTCTTTTTACCTAAAGATTCAATTCCTCCGGAATTAATCCACTCTCTATGAAAAAGTTGATTCAGCTCTTTTCCTGATCCCTTAAATCCAAAGGGTCTGGCATAGATTGCGTAAACCTCCCCCACAGAAGGTTCAACCCGAAGAAGTGTCCCACCAACATCAAAAAGAACTGCTTTATACTTAGACAGCACCCCTATCTCCATCTAAAAACGTAAATGGTTACAATTGAATCTTTTTCATTAAACCACGTTTATTGGGTTTTAAGTGAGGAAAGCAGAACAAATGAAACTGGAAGTTATCAATAACTATTTTTATATTTTTGGAAGGATGATAATGCTTGTTCGTAGTCAGCCTCAGTATCTATTTCAAAGCAATCTGGGCCTTGAGCAACCAACCAGACACTAAGGTCTACAGACTTGGCGAATTCAGTGAAAGGAATTTCCCATAAAAGTTCAACATATTCAGACTCAAATTTTTCATAGTGCGCAATAAATTTTTTACAATCTTCGGCTGAGAGCTTAAAAAAACCAATGGCCTCTCCTCTGAAATCGAAATCAGCTTTCTCTTCGAGCGTCGGGTCCCTTTTAGTAACAAACATTCCTATTTTACCATCGGATCGAATCAACACCTTGGTTGATTCTACATCGTTTATATCTGAAGGAATTGATGCAAAGGATGTTGGTTCTGAGTTTTTCACATACTTGCAAAACTCGGATTTAGGATAAAGCACATCTCCGTCAAGAATGACGACATCTTCGCTGCAATAGCGTAAACCCATGACCATGGACAAGGTGTTCCCAGTGGTACGATACAAATCATTATCTATAAACTTGCATTCCAGCCCTAGATTGAGACCCTCAACATATAGCTTCACATGCTCTTTGTTATGACCTACCACTAGAAAAACACAGCTTACGCCTAAAGAATCCAAACAGGCAAGATGCCTTGAAAGCAAAGTCTCGTCATCAAAAGGTAAAAGAGTGTTGATCGACGGTCAACAAAGGGTAACTGCCCTTATGGCGGCAATACTTGAAAAACAGATCATCAACAAAGATTACAAAAAGA
>JBGTUV010000025.1:0-9480 GCA_041938985.1 Candidatus Nitromaritima sp.
ACAAATTTCAGGTCTTTTTTAGAAACCGAAAAGTGGCGTCCCCAGCGGGATTCGAACCCGCGTCGCCGCCGTGAAAGGGCGGTGTCCTGGGCCAGGCTAGACGATGGGGACTTTTCCGGCAAATATCATAACTATAAAAGAAAAGTGAGCCGCGAAGGGATCGAACCTTCGACCACTTGATTAAAAGTCAAGTGCTCTACCAACTGAGCTAGCGGCCCATAATAAGCAAACGGTGAAGCTATCAAACCCATTATAACATGTCAATTATTTATTGTCTTGATTTTAAGGGAAGCGACTAATACCATTAGGGATTAACACTTATCAACCGTGAGTTGGAAGGGGCTTTAAGTTGGAAAAATCAGAAAAAATTTGGATCGATGGGAGTTTTGTTCCATGGCATGAAGCTAATGTGCACGTCCTAACTCACACTCTCCACTATGGCCTCGGGGTATTTGAAGGCATTCGCTGTTATCAGGTAAAAAAGAATAAATCTGCTGTTTTTCGTTTACAGGAACATATCGATCGCTTATTTGATTCTGCAATCGTACTTGGTATTGATGTTCCCTTTTCAAAAAAAGAAATCATTGCTGCTGTTTTGCAAGTTGTTAAAAAAAATAAATTGGAGGAGTGTTACATCCGTCCAATCGTTTTTCTTGGGCATAACCAAATGGGCCTTAACCCGAGCGGAGTCGATGTTCGTGTTGCTATTGCCGCTTGGCCTTGGGGAGCTTACCTAGGAGATGAAGGAATCAGTCGCGGCATCCGCGTTCGCATCTCATCATTTACAAGACATCACGTAAATATAACTATGACACGAGCCAAAGCCTGCGGTTATTACGTCAACTCCATTCTTGCTAAATCAGAAGCTGTCCGTGATGGTTATGATGAGGCAATCTTGCTAGATCCACAAGGCTATGTTTCAGAAGGTTCTGGCGAAAATATATTTCTTTTTTCAAAAGGGCGGCTTAAAACCCCTGCCTTGTCATGTTCAAACCTGGAAGGAATCACGCGTGACTCTGTTTTTGAAATCGCAAAACATTTAAAAGTTGAAATTGAAGAGGGCTGTATCACAAGGGACGAACTTTATATAGCCGACGAAGTTTTTCTAACAGGGACAGCAGCAGAAATCACCCCTGTACGGGAAATCGATAACCGCACAATCGGTAATGGGAGAAGAGGGAAAACCACGTCCCGTATCCAAAAGATGTTCTTCGAAATCGTTCACGGGAGTCATAAAAAGTTTAACAAGTGGTTATCTGAGGTGTGACAATTTACTAACGGGTAATTTCTCTAAAAAATCACTCCCGCTGGAGCGAATCAATCTATGCTGAATACACCTATAATCATCGTTGTTTATTAAGGAGCTATCAATCGATGCCTATTTACGAATATGAATGCGAAAAATGTAACACCACTTTTGAAGCTATGCAATCCGTTTCCGCTAAACCACTTAAGACATGTAATAAATCAAGCTGTAAAGGAAAGGTGCATCGTTTAGTTTCTGCATCTGGGTTTATTTTCAAAGGGTCTGGTTGGTTCACCTCAGAATATCCTTCAGATGCTAGAAAAAAAGGATGGGAATCCGAGGGTCAGAACACCACAGCCAACAAGAGCACAAGTACTGATGGGGATACCTCTAGTGAAAAAACCCCTGCCCCTGCATCTCAGGCTCCAACTCCTACTGAAAAAACAGCTACCAAACCAGCCCCGAAAAAACCTACCCAGAAAAACCCGTATTCCGGAGGTAAAAAGTCTCGCGCGAAAACCGCCACCTAACACTAATGGAGGCTAGATGGTAGAGTCTGAAAATTTTTATCGAAATATTTTCGCCTCTCTTGTTGATGGAATTCTTATCATTTCAGCCGACCTTAGGGTAACCAAAGTTAATCAAGCTGCGGAGGAAATTTTTCAACGTTCACGAAGTTCCTTTGAGGGAGAATCTCTTTCAAAACTATTCCCCGACCAACCAAATATAATTAAAAAAGCGCGCCAGTCCATTACCGAGGGAATTTCATTTCATCACGTAGAGGGAATTGGATATCACAAATCCAACAATGGGCGCTTCCCTGTCAATCTTACTTTTTCACCATTAATAAAGGATGACCTCGAAATCACAGCTGGGGTCATTTTAATACAGGACACCAGCCTCCTCAAAGAACTTCAAGAAAATTCTCAACAAACAGAACATTTATCTACTCTAAGCACTCTTACGGCTGGCATGGCACATGAAATCCGAAACCCTCTCAGTGGCATCAGAGGTTCAGCGCAATTACTTTTAAAAGATCTAAAAAATAACGGCCAACGTGAGTATATGGAAATAGTGATTGAAGAAGTAGATCGAATAAACCGTCTAGTAAAGAAAATGATGGACCTAACCCGCCCTGCTTTAAATGATTTTAAACCAACTAATATCCATCAGGTACTAGAGGAAATTCTTATCCTTGAAAAGGGAACCCTTGAAATGAAAGAGGGTGCATTCGTTCAAGTCTATGATCCCAGCATACCAACTATCAAGGCAAATAAGGATGAGCTTAAACAAGTATTTCTCAATTTGGTTAAAAATGCCGTGGAAGCTTCACCTAAGGGAGGGCGAGTTCGAATCTCCACCCAATATAACACTGATTACACCTTTCGAAAAAAACAGGATACATTATCCCCGCACAATATAGTTGTGAAGATTACTGACTCTGGCCTTGGGATGACTAAAACCACTATGAAAAAATTATTTACTCCTTTTTTTACAACAAAAAAAAGAGGGTCAGGTCTGGGGATGGCAGTTTCACTTAAAATTGTAGAAAATCACCATGGAAAAATTAAAGTCACCTCAGAAGAAAATATTGGCACGGTGATTCAAGTATTTCTTCCTGTAAACAAATAAATGGTAGGATAGCCTAATGAATGATGCGCAAAAAATTCTTATTGTTGATGACGAAGAAAATATTCGGCGGATATTTAAGAAGGCTCTGGAAAAAAAGAATTACACTGTCCATACTGCCAAAAATGCAGAAGATGCTCTTCAAAAAATAACAAATCAAAACTACCTCCTCATTTTTTCAGACATCTTCATGGATGAAATGAGTGGACTTACCCTGCTTAAAGAAGTCAAAAAAATAAATCCTCAAGCTAAAATTGTGGTTATGACAGCCCAAGATACCATGAATAATACTATCGAAGCCATGCGAACAGGTGCTTACGACTACATTAGTAAGCCATTTGACTTTGAAACGGTCTATGCCTTGGTAGACCGAGTTGAAGCAAGTAGAGAAGTTCAAATCCCATCACGATCCGAAATAGAGGAGGAAATAGACGAGCATTCCGTTAGATCCATTGTAGGAAAAAATAAGGTGATGCAGAATATTTTTAAAACCATCGGCAAGTCCGCTGTATCCGACCTCTCGGTACTCGTTACAGGAGAAAGCGGTACTGGTAAAGAAATGATTGCTGAGACCATGCATTATTACTCCAAACGAAAGGACCTACCTTTTGTATGTATCAACTGTGCTGCTATTTCAAGAGAACTTCTTGAATCCGAATTATTCGGCCATGAAAAGGGTTCCTTTACCGGGGCAGTCGATCAAAAAAAAGGGAAGTTCGAAATAGCTAAAGGAGGCACCCTTTTTCTAGATGAAATTGGTGATATGGAACTTGCTCTCCAAGCAAAAATCCTTCGGGTACTGCAAAACAAAGATTTTTACCGCGTTGGGGGAAAGGAAATTCTTGAAGCGGACGTAAGAATTATCGCCGCCACCAATCAAAACTTAGAAGAACTGATGAAACAAAAACGATTCCGCGAAGACTTGTTTCACAGACTCAACGTCATCAATATTTCCATTCCGCCACTTCGTGACCGAATGGAAGATGTAACTCTTCTAGCAAACCATTTTTTAAAGAAAAACACACCTGACCTAACTGAAGGAGAAGTATATCTCTCTTCCGAAACTGTTGAAATTCTTAATAGCTATTCTTGGAGGGGGAACATTCGTGAACTTGAAAATGTCATCCAACGTGCCGTTGTTTTAGCTAGAACTGGACCCATTCTTTCCGAGCATCTTCCAGATCACATTATTTCAGAAAACTTCAAAACCACAGAAACTGATGGTCTCTTGACGAATCGTTTTAGACAATTGATTCTCGAGTTTTTCCTAAAAAACCAAGAAGCACAGGATGGAAATATTTACAAGGAGATCATTCAATTAGTCGAGAGACAACTTTTTGAAGTCGCTCTCGAAAAACACTCGGGGAAACAAATCTCTGTCGCTAAAGCACTTGGGATCAACCGTAACACTCTGAAGCGGAAAATAGACGCGATGAAGATTGAGATAAAAAAAAATAGCCCTAATAACTGCCCGTAAGGAAAATCTTTTGCAAAGCCGAACAATCTCTTCTTATCAGACACCATCAGGCCAAAGAGTAGAAATTCTCAAACAATCCTTCCCATCTCTTCGAAAACGACCCGTCAAGAGAGTTGCTTTTGTCTCCGGACTTCATGGAAACGAATTAGAAGGCGTTTACATTTGTCACCTTCTCACCAAACATCTAAGTGAACTACAAAGAACTCAACCAGAAGCGTTTCAAGGTGAAATACATATTTACCCAACAGTTAACCCGCAAGCAACTGCAATTGGAACTCGTTTATGGCCATTTCTTTCAATTGATTATAATCGTCAATTTGGGGGGTCTGATGGAAATTCCCTAGCATCCAAATGTGCCCAAGAATTAATGCATGACCTGAAATCCTCTGCTGATATTGTGATCGATTTTCATGCCAGCAATCTACATCTCAAGGAAACTCCCCAAATAAGAATCACCGAAGGTTTTCACAAAAAACTTATCCCTCTTGGCGTTCATTGCAATATTGATCTTATCTGGGTTCATCCTCCATTTCCTATGTTCAAATCAACATTAGGTTACAACATGAATCAATCTAAAATACCGACGTTGGTTATTGAAACTGGGATTGCCTTGCGCATCAACCGGAACTTTTCTAACCGTATCTTGTTAGGTATGTTGAACCTCCTGTATCAGGTCGGAATAATAGTAACAAATAATCCTCCGACTCCAGTTAATCATCCAATAATCGTTCAACCTTCTCAGGTTATCCAAGTTCATTCCAAACACGCAGGATTGTTTATCGGACATACTGACATTAAAAAAAATATTGCCAAGGGAGAAGTCATCGGAGAAGTGGTGAATGCAAAAAATGGTCTACTTTTACAGGAAGTGACAGCGGCTGAAAGTGGGTTTCTTTTCACTGTGCGCGAACATCCCCTTGTTTATCCAGGCGCACTTCTAGGTAGAATCGCTAAAGATATAATAACGTGAAAGAAACAATTCTATCGATTCAATCGCCCCTTGGTCCTCCAACCGAACTCGTACAATTCACTTGGAGAGGAGCTCAACCAAAAAATACTATTTCGATTGTTTCTGGAGTTCAAGGGAATCACCTAAACGGTATTTATCTTTGTTCGCGACTCGTTCGTTTTCTTAACTCAGTGGAATCTGGAAAAGAACCAGGTTACTATTTAAAAGGTGTGATAAAAATCATACCTACGACCAATCTCCCGGCCATCCAAGAAGGCAAAGGCCTGTGGTCGTTCCACGATTTGGATATGAACCTTGCGTTCCCAGGAAATGAACAAGGTGAAATTCCCGAACAAATTGCCGCCACTGTCTGCCGACAAACAAAAGATTCTCAGTTTGGAATTATCCTTCAAAGCGGAGACACTCATTATGATGATGCTCCTCATTTACTCTGCCTGAACCCTGATGGCCTTGCTAAAGATTTCGCAAGAAGCCTCGCCATCAAAAACGCGCGAGAACCAAAAATCTCATCTACCTTCAGACTTTGCCTTTATGACCAATGGGTAGATCAAATGATTACTTCTGTAATTCTATCCGCAGGGAAACCAAACCACTTGGACATACCCCTTTGCGAAACCATACTTCCTGGACTAATCAATAGTCTTCTGTGGTCAGAAGTTTTGGGCAATGACCAAAAAAAATCGATTAAATATCAATTGAAATTTAATAGACAATCTAACGAACAGTTTGTAATCTCCCACGCAGGTGGTTTTTTCATACCAATAGTTAAACTCGGGTCAGAAGTTACAAAAGGACAAAAGATCGGAGAAATAGTTGACATACATTCAAATACTACTCTTGAATCAATTTTATCCAGTTCGAGTGGGTATTTAGTCACCTTACGTAATCACCCTATGG
Organism: Candidatus Nitromaritima sp.; assembly: GCA_041938985.1. Taxonomy (GTDB): domain Bacteria; phylum Nitrospinota; class Nitrospinia; order Nitrospinales; family VA-1; genus Nitromaritima. Next base: position 6,220 of record JBGTUV010000025.1, read on the forward strand.
TTTACCAAAGAGAAGTATTAGCCATTCTGTTAGGCAAACCGAAATTCCCTTTTTGGCCTATTAAATAAATGATCTCATTTCACAACCGAAAGAAACTCATATGACATTGAGTTATGGAGTTTTGTTTTTCGTTCATTGAACATCAACTATAATTTAACAATCCCATGGCCACGTTTAACTTATCAAGCCCGCTAGTAATAGAACAAACACCTGATGGATACCGTTACTCCATTGAACCATTCTTGTTAGTGAACTTTGCAAATTTATCAACGGGCAACCGCCTCCTAGACATTGGAACCGGATGCGGGATCATCCCCCTCCTTGCATCAACACAAGTAGAGTTAGGAAAAATTGTAGCGATCGAAATTCAAAAATCTCTTTATGATCTCGCTGTTATCAATATGTCAAAAAATGGAATCTCAGGCAAAGTAAGCCTTGTGCATGGTGACTTTACGGGCTCGACCCTGAGCTCTAAAGATGGACTATTTGACACGGTAATTTCAAACCCACCATACCGAAAATTAAACACAGGGCGCATGAACCCGAATCATGAGAAAGCGGTAGCCCGGCACGAAATATCTATGAATTTAAATTCACTTCTTACTAAAACAAGCAGTTTGTTAAAATACGGGGGAGCCTTCGTTATGGCCTATCCACCCATAAGACTAAAAGAAGTACAGGAAACACTCTGCTCTCATAAATTGTTTCCCTCAAGGCTTCGTTTTATACACGGTTCACGTGAGGCTGATGCTCGCATATTTTTAATTGAGTCTGTTAAAAATCGACAAGTAGAATGTGTCATAGAACCACCTCTATTTGTTTATAATAAAGATGGTTCGTATTCGAAAGAAATGGAAAAAGTTTATGCTTCCTTTAATTATTCTAGCTGGGGCCACAACATCCAACAAGAGTGATACCGCGATCGAATTAGCTGAAAAAATTAATTCAGAAATCATTAGCGCTGACTCTATGCAGGTTTACAAGTATTTCAATATAGGAACAGCAAAAGTAACACCTGCTGACCGAGTTAGAATCCCACACCACCTAATAGATATTCTGGAACCTGATCAAGAATTTTCCGCATTCGACTTTAAAACTATGGCTTTAGCTCATACGAGAGAGTTGCATAGCCAAGGGAAAGTCCCCATAATAACCGGAGGCACTGGACTCTACATCAAAGCCCTATGTGAGGGCTACGATTGCGCAGTACAAATAAACCCAGAAATTAAAAAACAAGTCCAATCTGATATCCAAACGAAAGGACTTCCGGAAATGCACAGGGAACTCCAGCAAATCGATCCTAATTCAGCAGAACGAATCCCTCCTCTGGATAGACAGCGTATCGAAAGGGCAATCTCAGTTTACCGCCAAACAGGGGCACCTTTTTCAAAGTTCAGCAAAGGAAATTCAAAGATAAATTATGAATTCCCCATTCACACTTTTCTCATAGAACGAGACCGAAAAGAACTTTACGCCAACATCAACCAGCGTGTCGAAAAAATGATCGAAAACGGATGGGTCGAAGAAGTAAAAAATATTTTAGCGCAAGGATTCTCTGAAAAGCTAAAACCCTTCCAAAGTATTGGATACGCACAAATCATAAAATTTCTACATGAAAAACAATCATTGGGAAAAACCATCGACCTAATCAAGCAAGATACGAGAAATTATGCAAAACGCCAGATTACTTGGTTTAAAAAACTTTACGACGCTAAAACAATTAATGCCGAGTCATCTGACAATCCAATTACCCTAAGGGATAAAATTCTTGCTCTAATTCCTCAAACATTAGGCCTCTTTGCCTTTTTTATTTCACTCTCTTTTGCAAACCCTGAAAGCGTAATGGGAAGCGAGATAAAACCCTATTCCTCTGGATTATCTCAGTTTCAAAAAGGAAATTTCCATCAGGCTGCCCTGTTATTTCGTTCCATCCACTCTTCAAGTTCCGATTCGCGAGAGAAAAAACGCGTCTCTTATCTTCTCGCTCATAGTTTAGCTCACACCAACAAGCTAGATGAATCAATTGAGTTGTTCCTAGCCTCTATCAAATCTTACCCAGAAATAGAAGACTACATTCGCTTCCACTTGGCAGAGGTGTTCTTGAACTCTGGGAAAACCAAAGAAGCCTTGGAACAAGTTAATACCCTCCATAAAAACTTTCCAAACACTCTATTATTAACAAAAAGTAATATTTTACTGGCGAAGATTTTAGAAAAAGATAATAAAATCCAAACAGCTCTTAACGTACTCGGCGAGGCTGAAAAACGAATATCAGGTTTTTCAATGCGCTCTGAGTATAGGTCGTACCTACCCGAAGTTATTTTTCTACAAGGACATCTTTATCAAAAATTGGGGAAGAAAAATGAAGCCTATGATCGCTACCGTTTACTTCATATTGCTTTCCCCACAAATCAACTAACGCAACAGGCAAAAGGAGAAATGATTAAACTCGCTAAAGACATGGCAATTGGCATCAAACCTTTAGCTCTCAACGAATATGAACAGCGCACTAGAGCATTACTCCGCGACGTCGAATATCAGCAGATCGTTAGTGAAGTTTCTGAATTATTAAAACATAACACTTCCCTCCCAGCTAATTTCTATTTTTACTTAGCCAGAGCACAGAAAGGTCTTCGCAAACGAAATCTGTCTAATTCCGCACTTAGAAAATTTCTTGAACACCACCCAAATCATAGGCGTAAGCAAGAAGCTTTATTCATGATTGGCCGAAATCTTTGGAACACAGGGTATTATCGAGACGGGCTTAAATACTTTAAAAACTCAATCGATACAGCGACAAACCACACATTGGCCAATCAAGCTCGTTTTTTTATCGGCAAAATGCATGAGGAAAAAAAACGATACCCCAAAGCAACCAAATATTACACAGAGTTAGTTAGCAAATCCTCAGATGAGTATGCCGAACGGGCCGCATGGCAACTTGGCTGGATGAACTACACGATAGGAAATTTTAAAAAAGCTTATGACTACTTTGATAACAGTGTTCGTAAATACCCATCAGGCCTCTTCATTGAGAGTAGTATGTTCTGGAGCGCAAAATCAGCTAAGCAATTAAAGCATATGGATCTAGCTCAACAAATTTTCACAAATGTTAATATGACGTTTCCTTACACCTACTATGGAATTAGAGCTGGGGAGATGAAACCTGACAAAAAGTTCTTTCCGGAAATCCCTAGAGAAGAAGAACTCCCTTTCGCAACACCCATACTATCAACCGATGCGCACTTTCACCATTCTCGA
>JBGTUV010000026.1:0-9401 GCA_041938985.1 Candidatus Nitromaritima sp.
TGTGTTTTACTGCATCCATGGAATCAATACTTATTCCAACACCGTGTGCTCCTGCCTCCTTGATTTTTTGCGCGTTTGTTTTATTGATGAGAGTTCCATTAGTACCTAGAACAACCATGAACTTCTTGTCTGCTGCATAACGAATGAGTTCGTATATGTCTGGGCGTAGTAAAGGCTCACCACCAGTTAGGATGAGAAAAGCATTAGGGTTGACTTCAGCGATTTGATCGATGACGCGTTTACATTGCTCCGTGTCTAACTCGTCAGAGCGAAATCCTCCGCGAAAATCCGCATCTAGATAACAGTGGTCACAGTTAAGGTTGCACCGCTTAGTAAGGTTCCATGAAATGGAGTATGCTCGAAAATCCATTTTTTCTGGTTTGATTTGAAGCGTATCAGTGGTGGTCGTCATTTACTTTCTTTGTTCTTTTTGTTGTTTTTGTATTTGTTCGTTTTTCTGTGTGGTTTTATTTTGTTTGGTTTTGTGCCTGTTATCGCTTTGTCGTTCTTATTTTTTTTCGCTACCTTGATGTTGGAGCCAGGGTCATCCTGCACCCAGTGGTTTGAGGAAAAATCTAACTCGATTTGATAACTTTCTAATGATGGCCCATGGTGTATTACACCTGATTTATGTGGATGAGCATCCGCAGTTACTGAAAAAACAAATAAGGAGCATGAAACTAAAGCTAAATTAAAAAGAAAGGCTCTCATTTTGTAATCCTCGTCCTCGTCTATTTGTTATGGATTGGCTCAATAACCTAATCAAGCATTATTATATAATTAATTATCTAACGCACCCTTTTTTTCTTATATCATAAGAATCAAGAGACCAATAACTAATTCTAGAGTGAAATTGAATTTTAAATTGAGAAGCTTATTTAATCATAGACTCCCGTCAGCAAAAAATATAATTTTGTCTTCCATGGCGCTGGTTTTGTTTGTTTTTATACTCTCCTCCTGTCTTGGCGCTCCTACTTTAAATGGAAATTCAATATATCAAGATAGCAAAGAGAGAATCTCGATTACATCAAGGGACTTAGTATTTGATTCGCTTGAGAAAAAATGGATTTCTAGTACTTATTTTGATCGGGGAATAAAATATGAAGGTAGCCAACTGGAAGTGATTTCGTTTTCTGATTTGTTGAAAAAATACAGTCCCGATAAGAATCTGGATGCAATTCTCCTTAATTGCGCTGATGATTACCAGGGGATAATCTCAATCAATGATGTAAAAAATTATGACCTTCAACTCGCGTTAAAAATTGAATTGCCTCAAGGATCCGTTCGACCTGATTGGCTTCAACCATTGCTTATTGTGGTACCGAATCACGCGAAACCCCCATTTTCTGAACGTTTTTTTACGGCAAACATTACTGAATTACATTTTGTCAGATTGGCTGATTATTATGCCCCCTTAGAGTCTTTAGGCCTGAGAAATGCTTACGCGCAATTTGGGTTGGAACTTTTTAAGGATAATTGCCTGTTCTGTCACTCGATTAATAAGGTGGGAGGGAACAAAGGTACTTCTTTATTGAGCGCATTTGATCTGATGTCGGATGGGGGAAAAAACAGGTTTAAAGAAAAGTTTTTTAAAATGCATGGGAGGGGCAATATCACTAAGCAAAATACAGGACAATTTTTAACTAATGATCAGTTTGATGCATTGCTAGAATTTTTATATGAAATTTCCGCGAACAATTAAGGCTGAATGGGTCATAATAAACTGTCCCGGGTCAATATAAATTAGAATCTTGACAGTTGATTCGTGCGTGATATGTTGACCAGACCTGTTGAGATTATATTCCTCTTTTTTTTGTATATTTTAAGGAAACAACTATATGTCTTTGGCGGTTGTTTTATTTTTTGCTGTTGGGACCCTTTGCGAAGTATACCTATTAACGATTGTGAGTGGGTATATCAGTATAATGAATACCCTGTCTCTCATAATGTTTACATTCATAGTGGGTAATATTATTGGGAGAAGTTGGGGGAAAGAATATTTTGAGAAGATGCAATGGCACTTAAGGTCTCGAAGTGTTCCGGGTGACGAAGTGCTCAATGGTTCTGTAATGGCTTTGTCTGGAATGTTTCTTGTTACCCCTGGCGTGATTACAGACTTAATAGGTGTTTTAATACTTATTCCAATGACCCGTGTTGTTTTTAAGGATATTACAGAAAGCCTAGTTAAGAAAAAAATTACTAACGGTGACCTCTATTACTTTTTTAAGGATTGATGTCGCTACCATTGTGACTCATGTTTTTTTCCTCCCCTCCTCGTAATTTAAAACCAGAACTACTTGACTTAGATGAGGCTCCGTTTGATGAAGTTCAAGATAGCCTTGAAGATGTTCGTTTGGTCAATCGATACCTTGGTGGTTACAGGGTCCTTCTCTATTACATTCGTAATTTTATAAAGAGGCATCCTTTAGATAAAGAGTTCTTGGTTTTGGATCTAGCTACCGGGTCTGCTGATCAACCTATCGTTGTAGTGGATATGGCGCGTCAACTGAATGTAAAAATAAAGGTTGTAGCTCTGGATATAAACTCCAAGATGTTGAACTATGCTCATGAAAAAATAAGAGCTTATCCAGAAATTCATCTGGTTCAGGGTGACATTCACTCGCCTCCTTTTGGTGAGAACAGCTTTGATGTAGTAATGAATTCTTTATCTTTGCACCATTTCACAAGAATTCAGGCAGTAAATATTTTGCGAATGGCTGACCTTATGAGTCGATGTGGGTTTATAATAAATGATTTGCATAGAAGTCGAATAGCTCATGCTTTCATTCTTATTCTGACTCGTTTGGTCACAAAGAATCGCCTTACTCGTCATGATGCCCCAGTATCCGTTATGAATGCATTTACTCCATCCGAGATGGCTGAAATGGCTCAAGAGGCAGGTGTGAAATGCTTTACGGTGAACCGTCACTTTCCTTATCGCATAGGACTGGTTTCAACCAGAAAGGATTACTAGGATGTACGCCATTGATCTGGGTAAGAAGAAATATTTTATGATTAGGATAGGTCGACTTATTCTGCTACCTTTTTAAGAGTAACGCATCCATATTAATATGGATGCGTTTGGATAAAATAAAACATTTTGAAATTTATGTAGATTCTCGAGTTAAGGAGGCCATTTTGAATATAATTACAAAATTTAAAAATATGTTTTCAAGTAAAGATGTGGGTGCTGAGGAACCAGCCCAGAATAATGTTGCCGATGATATAACAAACATAACTTCAGAGCCAGTCGAAGAAAATAACCCTTTTTCCGAGCCAGAGCCTGTTGTGCGCCGGGTTATAAGAGTGCCGGAGGTTGCAGATGATATTTTCCCACCAGTCGATGAAAACAAGGTTTTAATAAAAGCTCAGCCATCTGCAACTAGTGATCAGTGTCTTTTCATGCTAAACCGACCTCTATTTTCCGGGCATTCCTGGTGGTTCCCCACTTTTGAAACCGCCGAGGGTTCCCCATTGGCAGAACGTTTATTTAGTTTGGAGGACGTGGAGTCAGTCCTTGTTAATGAAGCTACCGTTACAATTACTCGGAAAGATAAAAATATATGTGACTGGAAGCCTTTAGGCGCAGAGATCGGCACTGCTTTACGTGAACGGCTTGAAGAAGGAGGGGAGTTGATTTCGCAGAAGATAATTAGTGAAATGCCCAGTCAGGATGAAATACAAGAAGGAATTCAAAAAGCGATTAATGAAGAAGTAAATCCTGGGGTTGCTGGGCATGGCGGACTTATCACTTTGGAGCATATTAAAGGCAATACGATTACCATCAAGATGGGAGGAGGGTGTCAAGGGTGTAGTGCTGCCGATCTGACATTAAAGCAAGGAGTTCATAGCTCGTTTCGAAAATTTGTACCGCAGGTTGGCGCTATTTTTGATGAAACTGACCACGCTGCCGGATTAAATCCATACTTTTAAGGAATAGGAATCCTATGCCCAAATTGAACAAATTTAGAATACAAATACAAACAGGAAGCGAAGGAATTGAAGAGCCTGCGCGGTTTTGTTTTAATAGTCATGTGTTACCTCTTGAGGAGTTGTCTGGAGGAACTAAACCTGGAGAAACTCTTGAAGGTGGTTATGATGTTAATAGCGTGGCTCATTCAATGACACTTGTTGGGCCTGAAAAGGGAACGTGGTCGCTCCAAAAGATCAAAGTTGATTTTGAATGCGAAAATACCCCGCCTTACTCAGTTGAGTACCCTGCCGTTGAACTAGATGAAACTACGGAATTAAATATCTGGAAGGATCCTCCGCTTTCGACTTTTGATGTTTGATTTCGTTGATTTATTCGATGTATAAAGGCAGCGCGGTATCAGATTTAGTTGAGCTATAAACTCGACGATTAAGTTTTGCATGAAGGTCACCAAAGAGGACGTAGTCCATGATTTTGGTTTCCAATGGAATCAGGTGATCAGATGCCCAAAACAATAATTCACCTGTCTCAGTATTAAATATTTCCTTTGGGATATTTGCCTGTATCAAATACTCGTTATCATTAGTTCGATTTCCGCCTAACATGAATTCCCCTTGTTTGTTTTGGTCGATGATATGTACATCGATTTTTTCAGCGTCTTTTTTGGGTATGGTGTGGATAGTATACTTAGCCCCTTTTTGAATTTTTCCATAGATACTGTTTCTGAAATTATAAAATATGGCGAGGATATCATCAAAGTTGGTGTCTAGTGGTATGATTCTGTTCCCATCTTCTACCATTTTGCCATCTATAAATTTCCCCCACTTGTGAGTTCGACTTTTGTAGTCAAAGGAATGACTGGTCACATCCTCCACGTCACCTATGATGACTTTGCGTTCAAAGGTTTTTGTGCGCAACCGATTTCCTTCATTTACTAAATCAAAGGTAGCTTTGTAATAATGTTTACGGTAGTTCGTGAAAAAACCGATAAATCCTTTGGTTTCCGCTTCAAGGATTGAATATAGAACGCCATTTTTTTCATAGAGACCAACTCGCGCGATCGCCGCATTGTCAAACCATAAAAAGCTGACGTCTATATAGAGTGTTTCACCAACAAATCTTCTTATATTGCCTTCTAGTGTGAAATTTGAGTATTCCCCTAGGCGAATGGACTTTGATTTTTCTGTCAGTAGTGGTTCTGCCTTAGCTACAGGCGTGAATATTATGCTCGTGGCTAAAACGGCAGAGAAGACATATCTACTAAAATTTTTGTATGTCATAAAAATCTGAGTCTTTTATTAAAAAAGGAAAAGATTTATTTGTGTTTTTTAGTATAATTCTTTGTGTTGCGTTTGTGATAATTTTGATTTGACTTTGTGATAGTTGTTTAGTCTTTATTGATTATCAAACTAATGGTTGTCGTGTAGATTGAATATTATGAATACAGAAACATTGCCAGAAGTTTTACCTGATATTGAGCATGAAATCGAAGAAGACGGGCATACTAGTAAGACGTACCTCCCTCTTTATAAGGTGATAATGTGGGATGATGATGTGACAACGATGGAATTTGTTATTCGAATTCTAACCAATCTTTTTCGCAAGGACTTCACAACTGCTGAAAATTTGATGTATGAGATTCATTTTAAGGGGGCGGCTCACGTAGAAACATTACCTCTCGAACAGGCTGAATTTAAAGTCGAACAGGTTCATTCTGCAGCTGCTTTGGAGCAGTTTCCTTTTCGCTGTACTATCGAACCGGTGTAATGTGTATTATCGGTTCTCAATAGGTATGTAATCCCTAGTTTTTGTTCCGGTATATATTTGCCGGGGCCTACCAATTCGAAAGTCGTCGTCTTTCTGCAATTCTTTCCACTGCGCAATCCATCCGGGTAAGCGTCCCATAGCAAACATTACAGGAAACATATTGACCGGGAAATTGATTGCTTTATAAATTAGGCCAGAATAAAAATCCACATTAGGATAAAGTTTTTTCTCGATGAAGTATTCTTCCTTGAGAGCAATCTCCTCCAACTTAAGAGCGATTTCTAATAAAGGTTCGCTGTTGGAAGAGTTCTTTAAGACGTTATGGGCCATGGTTTTAATGATCTTTGATCGAGGGTCAAAGTTCTTGTACACACGGTGTCCAAAACCCATTAGGCGAAAGGAGTCTTTTGGGTCTTTTGCTTTTTTTACATATTTCTGCACATCTCCCCCATCAGCGTAAATTTTTTGAAGCATTTCGATGACTGCCTGGTTAGCACCACCATGAAGCGGCCCCCATAAAGCGTAGATAGCCGCTGATATTGAAGCAAAAAGATTACACATGGAACTACCCACTAGTCGGACGGAACTCGTAGAACAATTTTGCTCGTGGTCCGCGTGAAGAATCAGCAGCACTTCTAAGGCTTTAGCAACGACGGGATCCACTTCATATTGTTCGCAAGGTGTAGCAAACATCATTTTTAGAAAATTGGTAGGATAATCAAGTGAATTGTCAGGATATGGAAGTGGTTGCCCGATAGATTTTTTGTAACTATATGCTGCTATGGTAGGTAGTTTGGCTATGAGTCTATGAATTGCAATTTCTACTTCTTGATCATCTCGAACGCTTAGTTCGTTCTGATAAAATGTTGCGAGAGAACCTACAACCGCACTACATACGGCCATGGGGTGAGAATTAATAGGGAAACCGTCATAAAATCTTTTAATTGACTCATGAACCATTGAGTGGTGAGTGATGTGATGGTTGAAGTCTGCAAGCTGTTGAGAGTTAGGTAGTGTGCCGTATATGAGAAGGTAGGCCGTTTCAATAAAGGTACTTTTTTCTGCTAGTTGGTCGATGGGGATGCCCCGATATAAAAGAATACCTTTTTCTCCATCAAGAAAAGTTATAGAACTTTTACAAGAGCCTGTGCTCATGTACCCTGGGTCAAAGGTAATCAGTCCTGTCTCTTTGCGAAGCTTTCCGATATCGATGGCCTTTTCTCCAAAGGTACCTTCGACAACCGGGAATTCATAAGTTTTACCTTGATAGGTGACCTTTGCTGTGTCAGCCATAAACCTCCTTCAACAAGATGAAAAGTGCTATAGAATACTTGTGCCAACCTGAGAGTGCCGTGCTATTTAGGTAGATATATTATAACGCTTATAAATTCTTTGAGAATTATTGTTTTATAATATATGGTCAGGCAATTCGCGGTTTGTCCATTGAGTTTTTAGAGATAAAAGGTGCTTATGAAAAAAAATAATATTTTGCTCTATTTAATGTTGATAGGTATTTCAATGGGGGGGGTATGTGGTTGGGTGTTCGGTAAAGAAATGCTGGTTGTCGAATGGATTGGAGAGATGTTTCTCGATACCCTTAAAATGCTTGTTATCCCGCTTATTGTGTCATCGATGATTGTTGGTATTACTGGATTAGGTGATATTCGTAAAGTTGGCAAGGCTGGAACGATTACCCTTATTTACTTTTTATCAACTTCCGGCATTGCTGTAATCGCTGGAATTATTGTCGTGAATATTATGCAGCCCGGTTTAGGAGTCGAATTAATTACAGATATTCCTGAAAAAGTAGCAGGGAAAGAATCAATTGGTATCACAGATATACTTAAAAGCTTTGTCACGCCCAACCTTTTTCAGTCTATGGCTAAAATGGAAATCTTACCGATTATTATGTTTTCTCTTGTGTTTGGAGGAGTGCTTACCACGCTCGGCGAGAAGGGAAAGTTAGTGATCTCTGTCTTTGATGGGATCAACATCGCTATTATGAAAATCGTACATCTTGTCATGTATTTTGCTCCCCTGGGAGTGTTTGCGTTAGTTTCCTCTAAGTTAGGTGCCGCCGGCGGGGGAGATTTGTTTCTTGCAGAATTACTCAAGATAGGAAAGTTTGCTGTTACTGTTATTTTAGGCTTAATGATTCACGCATTGATTACATTGCCTGCTATTTTGTATTTTGTGGCAAAACAAAATCCACTAACATACTTTAAAAATATGAGTGCTGCCTTAACAACAGCTCTTTCGACTGCTAGCAGTGCTGCTACTTTGCCGGTGACCATCGAGAACGTTGAGAAGGAAAATAAAATTTCGAGACGCACCACCCTTTTTGTCATTCCCTTGGGTGCTACAGTAAATATGAATGGGACCGCTCTTTATGAATCGATTGCGGCGATCTTTATCGCCCAAATGGTTGGTATTCACCTTGGACTAGGAGATCAGGTATTAATTTTTTTAACTGCCACTCTTGCGGCAATAGGGGCGGCTGGTATTCCTGAAGCGGGTCTTGTGACAATGGTAATTGTTCTACAGGCTGTTGGACTACCCTTGGAGGGCATTGGTATGCTTCTTTCTATAGATTGGTTTCTTGATCGTTTAAGGACATCCGTTAATGTTTGGGGCGATTCAATTGGAGCTGCTGTAGTTGATCGCTTAGAAAGGAAATACATCGAAGAAGGAGAGGCATCATGATAGTTCCAATTATACTAGGCATGGTTATTGGGGTTTTGTCTTCAGGGTCTGGTTTGGGAGGGGGCTTCCTGGTTGTGCCATTTCTTCTTCAGTTGGGAAAAGAAGTGAAAGTTGCTGTTGGTACTTCATTTCTATTTATCCTCATGGTTGCCATCTCATCTTTATTCGGACATGCAAAAGTGGGGAACGTGGACTGGAAGGCTGGAGGACTTCTCGCGATAGGGGGAATACTGGGAGCGCAAGCGGGCCCGTTAATTCTAGAAAATATTTCTGATCAAAGCTTCAAACGTTTCTTTGCAATTTTCCTCATTGGAACGGGGTTGTGGTTGTTTTATCAGTCTCGCACCGTTTCATGACAGTCAAGGGTTACTCTTTTCTTGACGATCTCCGCGAACCAACCTCACGGCAAAGGGCCCATCCCCAAGTTTATTGATCCAACTTGAACGCCCCTTGACTAGACTAAACATCATCGCTCGTTCTCCATTGATGGTATCGGTCCAGCAGCAGTCAGCTCCCCCTTTTTCAAAATATTCGTGAATGTGGATTTCGTTGTTTCCAAAATCTCGATTACTGAAATTTTTGTCGTAAATTGTCTTGATATCCTCGAGTTTTGGGATCCGCCAATCGTTGAAGCCTCCTATTTTTGCCTCGTTTTGTTCTGTTGCCAGTTTCTGTGACTTTTCCAGGTGCATCCAACGTCCTGTCAGTTGTCTGGAATCTTTTTTCTGCCATGTAAGGGAGGTTTCGGTATCAGTAATTGTACCATCTTGATTATCATTGAATCTTGACATTGTACCTCGGGAATATATAGATCGGTTATTGAGAATGTTTATAATAAAGCCTAAATAATTAAATTCCCACTTTATATAACATAGCGGTAACTACCAACCAAGACCTTACAGAGGAGGAAAATGGATCAGCATCTCGATGGGTAATTCCCGCCATATTATGCCAAGTGAAATGCAAAATTCACCTTGTCTAATAAGTAGGATGACTTCTC
>JBGTUV010000027.1:0-9374 GCA_041938985.1 Candidatus Nitromaritima sp.
CTTGATAGGGAAGTTATTCATGTTCTACCACAGGAATATATTGTAGACAGTCAGGATGGAATCAAAACTCCTCTAGGTATGGCAGGGATACGCTTAGAAGCGAAGGTGCATATAGTCACAGCCGCGGTAACCTCTGCACAAAATATCGTTAGGTGTGTTAACAAAGCGGGACTAGGTGTTCGAGACATCGTTTTAGAACAGTTGGCCTCAAGTGAGTCGGTATTATCTTCAGACGAAAAAGAACTTGGTGTCGCTATGATTGATATCGGAGGTGGTACATCCGACCTGGCGATTTTTTATCAAGAATCAATCAAGCATACGTCGGTTCTGACAATAGCTGGTGCGCAAATGACAAACGATATTGCCATTGGACTACGTACCCCCAATCAAGAAGCAGAAAAAATAAAACATGCGCATGGGTGCGCCCTTTCCACCTTGGTGGCAGAAGACGAAACTATAGAAGTTCCAAGTGTGGGGGGGAGGGAAACTCGTACTGTGTCGCGACAAATTTTGAGTGAAATTTTAGAAGCCCGCGCAAGAGAAATGTTTGAAATGTTGAACCATGAGATAAACGTTTCGGGGTTTCGTGACATTGTTTCTTCAGGAATTGTTCTCACTGGCGGAGCTGCAAGCCTGCCGGGAATGGGAGAATTGGCTGAAGAAATTTTTCAACTTCCAGTCCGTGTGGGGGCTCCTGCTAACCTAGGAGGGTTAGTGGATGTTGTTGGTAGTCCAATGTATGCAACAAGTACGGGGTTGATTCAATATGGCATGAAAAGTTTAAAGGCGGGAACGACCCATGAACTACAGGGGCGACACTTGTTTGATAAAATTTTTAGTCGGATGAAAGACTGGGCCGAAGAATTCTTTTAATTGATTGGAGGAAAAAAATGAGTCTAATAGAATTTGAATCAAAAAATGAATATTCAGCTTCCATAAAAGTTATTGGTGTGGGAGGTGGGGGAACCAATGCAGTTAATTCTATGTTACGTAGTCAGGCCATGGGAGTAGAGTTCATCGTAGCGAATACCGATATCCAATCCTTGGAGGCTTCTCTATGCGAGGATCAGATTCAATTAGGAGGTAGCCTCATGCGTGGTCTTGGTGCTGGGGCCAGTCCTGAAACAGGCCAACTTGCAGCTCAAGAAAGCGAAGAACACATACGTAATATGCTCGACGGATCTGACATGGTGTTTATAACCGCTGGAATGGGTGGAGGAACAGGAACCGGTGCCGCCCCGACCATTGCACGTATTGCTCGTGAAGTGGGCGCGCTCACGGTTGGCATCGTTACTAAACCGTTTTCGTTTGAAGGTAAAAGACGAATGATTCAAGCCGAAGCTGGCATTAAGGAGCTAAAAGACGCCATCGATACTCTTATAGTAATTCCTAATCAAAAGCTATTGAGCTTTGTTGGTAAGCAAACTTCGTTAACTAACGCGTTTGGAATTGTGGATGATGTCTTGCAACAAGCAGTAGGTAGTATCTCAGATTTAATCGTTACCCCTGGATTGGTTAACTTAGACTTTGCGGACGTAAAAACAATAATGGGTAATATGGGTAAAGCAATTATGGGAAGTGGAAGCGCAGCAGGAGAAAATAGGGCTATCGAGGCTGCTGAAAAAGCAATTTCCAGTCCACTTCTTGATGATGCCAATATCGATGGAGCTCGACAAATACTTATCAATATTACGGGCGGTGGTGACATGACTCTAGCCGAGGTGGATGAAGCTGCAACCCTTATCACTAAAACTGCACATGATGATGCCAATATAATATTTGGTACCGTTAATAGTGAAAACATGGAAGGGCAGATGCGAGTTACTGTAATTGCAACAGGATTTGAAATAAAAACTGAGGCAGAAAAACCATCTAAAATTCCATTAAAGAAAAGCCCCGATAGCATAGATGCAATAATGCCTATGGCTGTTGGAGATGGTGGGTATCGTTACCTGAAAAGCTTGGCAAATGAAATTAAGGACGAAAACCCAGAGTCCCTTGACCCATCTATAAACTTCGACGTTCCAACATTTTTAAGGAAACACGCAGATTAAAAAATATTTTTTCTTTGGTTGAGAAATTAACAAAAGGTGGGAGGTTTGCTAGCTTTTACTGCCATTAATTGACCAGTTATAATCCATATATGATATTGGATATTGTGTGTTTTCAAGGGCGTGTCTATACCTTGTCGGAACATAAGGCTTAATAAATTTGCGAACTCCACCACTTGATTTAAAATCTTCGGCAAACCAGTCAAAGATAGGTGATAGCAGGATTCTCTTGGGCTGTTGATTATTATCAACTCTCATGCCTTTATTTGGGTTAGCCAAAAAATCACTCATCTGCATGTCAAGTTGTTCGTTGAGTTTTTCTGATTTGTATGCCTTCTTGGAAAGATTGGGACAACTTATGGAAGCGCAAACAATAGCGGTGTGGATTCGAGGGTCCCCCATTTTACGCAGAATTCCATGTTCTATCTCATCTAAAGAGTATTTTTCGCCACCAACTGTTCCCGCCTTTATTTTCCAAACAGATTTGAATAACCCACCAACATTCTTAATACTTTTCAAGGGATAGTTGTCTGTTACAATTTTTACTGCGAAAATGTTATAGACGTTTATCCAAAACGCCAATTTTTCTTGATGCGTTCTCAGTTTTGTAGGAGAAAATAATCTAAGTTTGCTCTCTAGTTGATGAAAAACGGGGTCTAGCCTTAACTTTCCATAAGCAACGCTGTTTAATGATATCCCGTCTATCAAATCAGGTTCGACATACTTTTTCAAGAGTACATCCCATTCAGAAAAATCAAAAGCATTTGCATGCGTGGGACCAAGAATGAAAAACGAAAGACATGCTAATATGAAATGAAATTTTAAAAATTTCGTTATTAGAGAACCTTTTCTTAGCATTAATTGTTTGCTTTTAGCATTGTCCATATTGCTGAAATATGCTTGTAAAGATTTTGTGGTAGTGCGATTAAAATGTAATCCGGTATTCTTAGTACCATTTTGTAAGTACTAATTTATATGATTTTATTACGGTATGATAATGTTTTCCCGAAGCAATGCAACATAGCGGATATAGTTATTTAAAATAAAGCTTTATTTTTACAATGGATTTTACGACCGATCCTAGAAAATTTCTCTATGTTTCTGACCTTGACGGTACTCTCCTAGATGGTGACGGACAATTACCTGAAAATTCAGTGCAAAGAATAAATAAGCTTATTGATAATGGCCTTAATTTTACTATAGCAACGGCACGAAATTATGATTCGGCTTATCCTCTGCTAAAAGGCCTCAATATTAAACATCCTGTTATCTTGTTTAATGGAGTGTATCTAACAGAACTTCATACAGGGGAGAATATCTTTTTTTCGGACTTTATATCTTTGGATATTATCAGAAAGATGGTTTCTATAGTCGAGACTCATAATGTAGAACCTTTCATCTATACCTATGGAGAAGAGCACTTTGTCTACTACAAAGGAGTCAATAATCGTGGAGCGCAGTCGTATGTCGATATTATATCTTCTGATAAAAGGGCACGAAAAGTAGATGAGTTTATTTTTTCTGAGCACGAGCGAATATCAGGGTTTCTTTTAATTGATACGAGTGAAGTGCTTGAACCGGTTTATGCTGAATTGAACTCTTTATATGGAGATGAACTAAATATTTATTTTGCGCGTGACGTATCCAATCCAGAATTTCATTGGTTGCAAAGTTTCCACCAAGAAGCAAGTAAAGGAAAGATGTTAAAACAAATGACCCGGCACCTTGATATTCCGCTTTCAAATACAGTAGTTTTCGGTGACTATCTGAATGATCTAGATATGTTTAAGGTTGCAGGGTATTCGATTGCCGTGGAAAACGCGTTACCTGAAGTAAAATCTTCGGCTCACCGCGTAATTTCAAGCAATGTAGACCAAGGAGTGATTTTTTATTTAGAGTCTCTTTTTGAATAAAACTGTTACAATAACAAATCAATTTGGGAGTTTAATTAAGGACTATGTCAAATTCTGAACAACCACGGGAAGCAGATCAGACACTCTACCAACGGGATAAAACTGCCAAAGAGCCTAAGGTTAGCGTAGATACACAAACCAAACCAAAACCAAAACCAAAACCAAAACTAAGAAAGGCTTTTGTCCCTAAAAAGCTTGTTAAAACAACTGATAAGCCACAAGAGTATCGTGTACGGCAGATCAGAGTTTCCACCCTTGAATCTGCTAATATTTTTCGCCAGACCCTCATTGATTTTCAAAAGGAATTGGCTTCTGAACCTATCAATGACCCTGATAAGGTTTTCCATGATCAAGAGAAGTTAGAGAATTATTTCATCCGCATCGCAAAAAAATATAGTACTTGTCCAACTCGAGCCCTAGGAGGAGATTTAGGTTGGATATCTAAAGGTATGAATGCTCAGGCAGAGATGATTACCCTAGAGTTGATTGATGCGATAACGCAATCAGAGAAACATATTATACCGGTACCAATTAAAACGAAGGTAGGCTGTCATGTTATTCTTTTGTGCGAAACTCGGGACAGAGTGGAAAAAGAAAAGCCTAAAATGGCTGTCCAACCTAAATCTGCGCCTGCCGGTACCAATATCCCTACCTAAAGTAATAAAAATCAATCGGTTTAAAGTAAGTTCTGCTGTATAACCTATCCTGAGGTCATCATATAAATTTAACGTGTGGGTAACGCTCGATAGGATTAGTATAAAAGTGCTTAACGGGTTATGGTTGTTTGTTTTAGCGATTATCTGTTTGTTAGTTGAATTCAGAACTCAATATCTGTGCCCATTTTGTCACGCAGGATAATTTCGGCAGAAGTGTAGTATTTTTTAGTTGTGTTACATTTTTTACAGGATGGAACGACGTTACCCTTGGTACTTCCCCCCCCTCGGGCTATGGGTACTATGTGATCCATCGTCAAACTTACGGGGGTAAATTCTCCAGCACAATAATGACAGACTCCTTTAGAAACTTTTTCTTTCCACCACTGGGATTGACGTAATTTTCTTCCCTTGGCCTTTTCTTTTCGGAAACGCTCTTCGCCACCCACTTCATTTTTCATGTTCATTTTTTAAAATATCCTTGTAAGCTGATCTGTCCATCGATTTTTTATTAGGATTGACGGGTCGCTACTAAGCCTGACCGCTCTGACCGTTCCAGATATACTCCCCTGAGGATACCAATGAGTATCCCCGACATCGAATTCGAATCCAAGAGCAGCGGAAAGTTTGGTTCGACTAGTCCAAAAACAACTTCCGTAGCTAAACTCAAAAACTGGGTCAATATGCAAGATAAAAGTTTTTCCACGGGATTGAAACGGGTGAGCTACTTCATAAAGGCTTTGGATTTCAAGTTTATTTGGAAGCCGCCAGTCGCAATATTCTCCAAGTTTTTGTTTGTTTAATTTTTCAACATAGTTATTGGCATCGTACCAGCTAATATAGTTGCCTGTTTCCCTATAGGCATACCCTTCTTGCCACATTAACCCTGTAAATGAATCTGTAATAGTTCCATTATTGTTATCTACAAAACGCTTTTTTATCGTTGTATTGTTGTTATTCATTTGAAAAGACTAGCACCCTTGCATAGTTCGATTAATTTTGAACTCTAATTACTTAATCATGGAGAAGGTTGAAATTGGTAGCTGCACTCTTAGCTATCATCGGATTCGATA
The DNA here is from genome assembly GCA_041938985.1 of Candidatus Nitromaritima sp. Taxonomy (GTDB): domain Bacteria; phylum Nitrospinota; class Nitrospinia; order Nitrospinales; family VA-1; genus Nitromaritima. The sequence goes on from JBGTUV010000027.1 coordinate 5,691, forward strand.
GGATAAAGGTGGCATAGCAGTGGTTTTGCTTCTGAGTTGCGGTGTACTTTACATTCATTTTCAGATCCGAGTTGTTGGCAAGGAATATCGATCGAATAAAGCAGTTGGTTGCGAGCAATATTCTCACCGACTAGACGAATACCTCGATAACTCAGATAAAGCTCTAGTTCTTTTATGTTTTTATGTTGACTGAGAGTTATGTCTCTAACTGCAGTGATATTTACTGTTTTACAACATTCCCCGCATTGATTGCATTCACCAGTCCGTATTAGCAACTTTTTATTTCCTGATTTGAAGTTAATAAACTTTGTTATTTAGTTTTATTTTGGTGCTATCTATTTCTTCTTTTTAGTCTTATTTTTTTTTGAGGCTTCATAGCTTGCACTGACAGTCGTGTGAATTCCTCCACGTACATTAAAGGTCCCAATTACTTCCATCCAACGTGGCGAAGATATTTTTACCAAGTCGTCAAGAATATCATTGATCACTTTTTCGTGAAACGCACCTTCATTTCGAAAAGACCAAAGGTACAGCTTCAGCGATTTTAACTCTATGCATAATTTATCCGGGACATAGCGGATTTCCAGTTCCGCAAAATCAGGTTGCCCGGTTTTTGGGCATAGGCAGGTGAATTCAGGACACTCCATTTCTATTTCGTACTCCCGATCTGGGTGCGAATTTTTAAAGACTTCTAGGCTACGAATCGATTTTTTTTTCATAATTTGAGATTATTTTGACTCCGACCTTGCTTTTGAGAGTTTGGATTATATTATATTATTAGCACTCTTCAGCGAAGAGTGCTAATATCCGGAGCATAGCGTTCCCAAAACTCTAAAAAATCACACAAGGTATTGTTTTTTAATAACTTGATGGATTATTTTGTTGATTTGTAACTCGAATCGTCCGGGAATCATTGTTTTTAACACAGTTTATCATTTTTTACCAAGGAGTAGCGAATGAAAATCAGACCGTTGCAAGACCGCATTATGGTTCAACCCATCTTGGACAAAGAAGTCCAAAAGGGTGGAATTATTATCCCAGACTCTGCCAAAGAAAAACCTATTGAGGGTCGAGTAAAAGCTGTTGGCAAAGGCAAAATTGGGGATGATGGGAAACCTATTAAACTAGAGATTAAGGTAGGTGACAAAGTTCTCTATAGCAAGTATGGGGGAACGGAAATCAAAATAGATGGAGAAGATTACCTTCTCATGAGAGAAGACGATGTTCTTGGTGTAGTAGAAAAGTAACCTTGTCAATCTCGCTAAAATAAACGATTTTTTTTGAATATCCCTATTTTAATTAAATAAAAGGAGTATGGTTTCAATGGCTAAACAAATTACTTACGACGAACAAGCAAGACATAAAATCATGTCCGGAGTCAATCAACTCACTGACACAGTTAAGTTAACCTTGGGGCCTAAGGGCCGTAATGTTGTCATCGATAAAAAGTTTGGCTCGCCGACCATTACTAAGGATGGCGTGACAGTAGCGAAGGAAATTGAATTAGCTGATCCATTTGAGAATATGGGTGCACAAATGGTTAATGAAGTTGCCAGTAAAACTAGTGACAATGCTGGTGACGGCACAACCACAGCGACCGTTTTGGCTCAGGCTATTTTTCGTGAAGGGATGAAGAACGTTACAGCAGGCGCAAACCCTATGGACATAAAGCGGGGCATAGAAGCAGCTGTTGCGGCAATTATCCCTGAAATCCAAAAAATTGCAAAACCAACCAAGAATAAGAAGGAAATCGCCCAAATAGGAACCATTTCCGCTAACCACGATCCTGCCATAGGTGAAATAATCGCGGAAGCAATGGACAAAGTCGGCAAAGATGGCGTTATCACGGTTGAAGAAGCCAAAAGCATGGATACGTCATTGGAAATTGTTGAAGGTATGCAGTTTGACCGTGGTTATTTGTCCCCTTATTTTGTGACAGATTCAGAACGTATGGAGTCGGTTTTAGAAGATGCCTACATTTTGTTGCATGAGAAAAAAATCTCGAATATGAAGGATATGCTTCCCTTATTAGAGAAAATCGCAAAGGGCGGTAAGCCATTGGTTATCGTTGCTGAGGATGTGGATGGTGAGGCACTCGCCACTTTGGTTGTCAACAAACTGAGAGGCACCTTGAATGTGTGCGCCATTAAAGCACCTGGTTTCGGAGATCGTAGAAAAGAGATGTTAAATGACATTGCGATTCTCACTGGCGGGACGGTCATCACGGAAGACATCGGTGTTAAGTTAGAGAATGTTGATCTTAAAGACTTAGGTACTGCTAAGCGAATCACCGTTGACAAAGAAAATACCGTCATTATCGATGGCAAAGGAAAGGCTTCTGATATCCAAGGTCGCGTGAAACAAATTCGCAACCAGATTGAAGAAACTACCTCAGATTATGACCGTGAAAAATTGCAGGAAAGACTTGCAAAGCTGGTTGGTGGTGTTGCCATCATTAAAGTTGGCGCGGCTACTGAGACAGAGATGAAAGAAAAGAAGGCCCGTGTAGAGGATGCCCTGCATGCTACTCGAGCAGCTGTCGAAGAGGGGATCATTCCAGGTGGCGGCGTAGCGCTTTTGAGGGCTGCTCATGTTTTAGATAAGATTAAAGGCGAACACGATTTCCTACTCGGTGTGAAAATCATCAGGAGGTCTATCGAGGAGCCGATCCGTCAAATCGCCAATAATGCTGGTGAAGAAGGAACAGTGGTTGTCGAAAAAGTAAAAACTTTGAAAGGCGATCACGGTTTTGATGCAAATAATGGAACTTATGTTGACATGATCAAAGCTGGAATCATTGACCCTGCTAAGGTTGCTCGCACAGCGTTGCAGAATGCGTCAAGTATTTCTGGTTTGCTCTTGACTACAGAAGCTATGATCACCGATCTTCCTGAAGAAAAAGAAGCCCACGACCATGGTCCTGCCGGTGGTGGCGGTATGGGTGGAATGGGTGGAATGGGTGGAATGCCAGGTATGATGTAATAACGGCTACCCGATTTACCTCAGAGGTATCAGACCCCAGCCTTAGGGCTGGGGTTTTTTTTTGAGTATCTGACGATTGCTTTAGTGTGCCTTTAATTGAAACTTTCTGATCAATGATAGTTGCAAATGATCTGCAATATTAATTAGACTTGGGAGAGTCTAGTCGTAAACCACCAGAGCGCACTACCGGCACTTTTACCCCTGGGACTAGAAGTAATATCTTATTTCTGTAGATACCTTTGACGATAGGAACTTTCCTTGATTCCTGAAAACTTAACACAAGTAAAGCGGCGTATTATCGAAGCTGCAAAAAGAGTTGGGCGCGATTCTTCTGATGTACGACTTCTAGCGGTAAGCAAAGAACAAACTGATGTGACAGTTGCCGAGGGAGTCCATGCTGGTATGACACTTTTTGGGGAAAATAAGATTCAGGAAGCAAGGAGTAAAATAGAGGTTCTAGGACGAGATGGACTCGAATGGCATTTCATTGGACGTTTGCAAAAAAATAAAGTTAAATTTATTTTTGACTTGTTTGACCTAGTTCATTCGGTAGATAGTTTAGCTCTGGCAGAGGCGATTCATAAAAAAGCCCAGACTCTTGGATCGTGTATGCCTATTCTCTTGCAAGTCAATGTATCCGGGGAAAAATCGAAGCTTGGTATGAATCCGCTTATTGTGCCCAAAGAGATTCGCAGACTAGCA
>JBGTUV010000028.1:0-9328 GCA_041938985.1 Candidatus Nitromaritima sp.
AAAGAGCGACGGATTCCGACCAAGAAACACCGTCGCCGCACATAATCCAACGGGGAAAATACGGCCGAATTTAACAACAGCAAAATTATAAATGTTAATAAAATTCTTTTGTAACTTATTTTCAGTAAATAATCCCTCCATCGCAGCTTTTAACGGAGCCAATCGCGCGTAACACCGCAGCTGCAATAGGGTATTCAGCAAAAATATTAAGTCAAAGAAATCCAGATGCCATCATGGCAGTTTTCCCCGCCGATCACGTGATTACGACAATCGAACCATTTCTGAAGTTATTGAAGCAAGCTGAAACTATTGCTAATGAAAATCATCTTGTTACTCTTGGAATTAAACCTACTTCTCCCGAAACGGGGTATGGATACATCAAGCAAGGTAAAGCAATCGAAGAAAATTCTTTCAAGGTTGATCGGTTTATCGAAAAACCCGACAAGCTAACAGCAGAAAAATATTTAAAAGAAGGTAGTTACTACTGGAATAGCGGTATATTTGTGTGGAAGGTCTCTACTTTACTCAATGAAATAAGCCTATACTTGCCTAAACTCCACGAACAACTCGAAGAACTCACGAGTAATACGGCCCCAATCAAAGGAAAATATCCCTATCAAAAATTGAGTGAATCTGGAAAAAAAATATTTCAGTCACTAGAATCAGTATCGATTGATCATGGTGTCATGGAAAAATCAAACAAGGTCGCTGTTCTTCCAGCAGATATAGAATGGAATGACGTTGGCACTTGGACTTCACTCGCAGAAATCTCAAAAAATGACTCCCATGGCAACGTCATAAGTGGAAATGTAGTTTCTATAGAAAATAATAATTCAATTTTTCAGGCAGAAAATCGGCTAGTTGCCGCGCTTGGACTTAAAAATATTATAGTAGTTGATACCCCCGATGCGTTACTAGTCTGTCCAAAAGAACGAGCGCAAGATATAAAAAAAATCGTAGAACAAATAAAGTCAGAAAATCGCTCTGAGGTTAGCACATCGATATCAGAAACTCGCCCATGGGGGAGCTACACAATACTAGATAAAGAAGCCAACTATCTGGTAAAACGCATAGAAGTTTTACCTAGTGAATCCCTTAGTTTACAATCACATAACCACAGAAGCGAACACTGGACCATTGTTTCAGGAGTCGCTCAGGTGGAAATTGGAGAAATATTAAAAACTTTAAAAGCTAACCAATTCATAGAAATTCCTAAAGGTGCCAAACATCGACTAACTAACATAGGTGAATCCACTCTAGTTATTATCGAAGTACAACTTGGAGATAAGATTGACGAGGATGATATCACTCGATACGAAGATAAATATGGTAGAGACGGATAATCAAAAACTAATTCTCTAAGTCCCATTAGAACCCCTCCCCTGTTCAACAACGAAAGCACCACACTTTTAATAAAAAGATCTTCTATTTTTATACGTTCTTGAGCTAAAGACGAATATTTCACGCCTTACACACTAATACGAGATACAATGGAGGTTTTAATCTGGACCAATGTCTATGAACTACCATTCACTGAGAGAGTTTGTTGATCGACTAGAAAGTGAAAACGAACTAGTCCGTATCAAGGATCATGTATCACCTATTTTAGAAATAACAGAAATCACCGACCGAGTTTCTAAACAATCAGACGGAGGAAAAGCCCTACTCTTTGAAAATGTCGAAGGCTCAAATATACCAGTTCTTATCAACGCTTTTGGTAGCTTTAAACGAATAAATATTGCGCTCGGTGTACATGATATAGAAAAAATACCCAGGGACATTGATAAATATCTAAAAATCAAGCCTCCATCTTCACTTATTGAAAAGGTTAAACTTTTACCGATGCTGCTTGAAGCTGCTGCTTTTCCCCCAAAAATAGTTAGCGCACAAAAAGGCTCTTGCCAGGAGGTTGTGCTTACAGGAAATGACGTAGACCTTGGAATCATTCCTATACTGCAATGCTGGCCTAATGATGCGGGACGGTTCATCACCTTCCCCATTGTAGTAAACAGAACCATCGATAAAAAGTTGAGAAACGTAGGACTCTACCGCATGCAGGTTTATGACAAGAAAACTACCGGGATGCACTGGCATATTCACAAAGATGGCGCCCATTTTTTTCATGAATTTAAAAAACAAGGCAAGGTCATGGAATGCGCAGTCGCCATAGGAGCAGACCCTACCGTCTGTTATTCTGCAAGCGCCCCATTACCTTATGGCATCGATGAGTTTCTTTTTGCTGGATTTATACGAAAGTCTCCAGTACCACTAGTCAAGTGTAAAACTGTTGACCTCGAAATTCCTGCAAGCGCTGAAATAGTACTAGAAGGGTTTATTGATCCATCAGAAATGCGCCTTGAAGGTCCCTTTGGCGATCACACGGGCTATTACTCACAAGATGGAGATTATCCGGTATTCAACATCACAGCAATTACGCATAGGAAAAACCCGATTTATCTTACAACCATCGTTGGAAAACCCCCACAAGAAGATTTTTACTTGGGCAAAGCGACTGAAAGAATTTTCTTGCCACTTATGCGAACCCAGCTACCAGAAATTATCGACATGAATATGCCCGCCGTGGGCGTTTTTCATAATCTTGTTATTATTTCAATCGAGAAACGATTTCCCATGCAAGCAAGAAGGCTAATGAGCGCCCTATGGGGAATGGGACAAATGAGTTTTGTCAAAACTATCATCGTCTTTGATCACAGCGTTGACATTCAAAGCAATAAGGCAATTACTGAAATACTATTAAATGAAATTGATTTCACACGTGATCTATTTTTATCCGAAGGTATTTTAGATGTGCTTAACCACGCGTCTGACAGAGCTCTTTATGGATCCAAACTGGGAATTGATTTAACAAATAAAATTGAGGGTGAGGAGGAAACTAGAACCAAACTAGAAAGTGATAAGAATACGACCTTACCTTTATCAGAAAATATCCTTGAAAAGTTTACCGAATTTACATCCTGTAAAATTTTAGAACAAAAAGGCCTGCATCAAGTTGCATTTGCTACGCTTGAAAAAAAATATCCGCAACAAGGATCCAAAGTTATCGATAGGTTCATGAGCAATAATGAATTCTCCTCAATAACAATATTAGTAGTTCTAGAAGGTCACGAAAACATAAATGACACATCGACAGTATTATGGAAAATCCTCAACAATATAGATCCTAAAAGAGATATGCATTTCTTCGGAAATCGAGTTGGCATTGATGTGACATGCAAAACTGGAGAAGATGGCTACACTCAACATTGGCCGGATGAGATTGAAATGTCCGAGAAAGTAAAAAATATTGTTGATCAGAAGTGGATAAATATGTTTCATGAATCATAAAAATATCGTCGTCAAAGGCGCTCGGGCACACAACCTAAAAAATATCACAGCAACTCTTCCGCGCAATAAACTAGTAGTAATCACTGGATTAAGCGGATCAGGGAAATCTTCTTTAGCATTTGATACTATCTACGCTGAAGGTCAGAGAAGATATGTTGAGTCACTTTCAACATATGCGCGTCAATTTCTGGAGTTAATGGAAAAACCGGATGTAGATTCTATTGAAGGACTTTCACCTGCCATATCAATTGAACAAAAAGCATCCAGTAGAAACCCACGATCCACTGTTGGAACAGTAACTGAAATTTACGATTACTTGCGCCTACTTTATGCAAGAATTGGCCGTGTTTACTGCTATGGATGCGAACGAGAAATCTCTTCCCAAACCGTCCAACAAATTGTCGATCAAGTTAAAGCGATCACAGAAAAAACTAAAATAATGGTTCTCTCTCCTGTTGTTAGCAAACGTAAAGGAGAATTCAAAAAAGAACTTCAAGAATTGAGAAAAAAAGGATTCGTCCGAGTCCGAATAAATGGCGAGGTCCGTTCTTTAGAGGAGGAAATAATATTAGATAAAAAATTCAAACACACAATAGAAGTCGTCATAGACCGTCTGATTGTTAAAGAAAGTATGGGAAAGAGGCTAACAGACTCTGTCGAAATAGGCCTTTTACAAGGAGACGGCACTCTTGTTGTTAGCATTATTAAAGAAAATGAAAAAGATAAAGAGCTATTATTCAGCGAAAAGTTTGCCTGCAATTACTGCAATATAAGTTTCCCGGAATTAGAACCTCGTCTTTTTTCATTTAATAGTCCTCATGGCGCCTGCCCTTCTTGTGATGGACTGGGAACTAAAATGGTTATCGATCCAGAGCTTATCGTGCCCGATCCTTTTTTATCTGTAAGAGAGGGAGCAATCCAACCTTGGGAAAAACGAACATCTGTAAATTTTCATCAAATGCTGGAAAGCATCGCGAAACATTTTAAGTTTAAACTTAATACTCCATTTAAAAATCTGTCTAAATCCACCCAAGATATTCTTTTGTACGGAGCAGGCGATGAATCGATCAAATATATCTATGAGAGTAATGATAAAAAACAATACTATTCTGGAACCTTTGACGGAGTCATATCAGACCTTGAAAGAAAATACCATGAAACCGAATCCGCTTCTGCAAGAGAAGAAATTACAAAATTTATGCGGACTCTACCTTGCCCATCCTGTAATGGTACTCGACTAAAAAAAGAAGGAACTTCTGTTCGAGTGGGTGATCATAACATCATAAAACTAACTGAACATTCTATTGATCACCTATATGAGTTTTTCAAGACACTCAAATTATCACGACAGGAAAATGACATTGCCCGCCGAATTGTAAAAGAAATTCATGAACGACTTGGGTTTTTAATAAATGTAGGACTCGATTACTTAACCCTGAATCGTTCCTCAGCAACTTTATCAGGTGGAGAAAGCCAGAGAATAAGACTTGCAACGCAAATAGGGTCAAGTCTTATGGGAGTTTTATATGTTCTTGATGAGCCAAGTATCGGACTGCACCAGCGAGATAATGACCGCCTATTAAAAACCCTTGAAAAATTGCGTGACCTGGGAAATACAGTCATTGTAGTGGAGCATGATGAAAAAACTATTCTTTCAGCAGATCACGTTCTTGACATAGGGCTTGGCGCAGGGATCCATGGCGGCGAAATTGTTTTCTCCGGAGGACCTAAAAAGCTCCTAAAGGATAAGATTTCTCTCACGGGCCAATACCTTTCTGGTATGAAAAAAATAGTAACTCCTGCAAATAGAAAAAAAAGTAATGGGTCTTTTCTCGAAATAAGAGGTGCTGAACAAAACAACTTAAAAAATATCACTGTAAAAATACCTCTTGGATGTTTGATATGTGTCACGGGTGTTTCAGGATCAGGGAAAAGCACGTTAATCATTGATATTTTGTACAAGGCTCTAGCTAGACACTTTTGGAAGTCAACCAATAAACCTGGCAAATACAAAACAATCGAAGGAGTTCACCTGATCGACAAAGTTATTGATATTGACCAGTCCCCTATTGGCAGAACTCCACGATCAAATCCGGCTACCTATACCGGAGTATTTACCCATATCCGTGATTTATTTAGTCAGATCCCAGAGGCAAGAACAAGAGGGTATAAACCCGGTCGGTTCAGTTTTAATGTTAAAGGTGGACGCTGCGAACCCTGCCAAGGTGACGGAGTTCTAAAAGTAGAAATGCATTTTCTTCCTGATGTTTTTGTCACATGTGAAGTTTGCAATGGGAAACGATTCAATCGTGAAACCTTAGAAATTCTATACAAAGGAAAAAATATTGCGGACGTATTGAAAATGACCGTTGAGGAGTCAAAAGATTTTTTTCAAAATATTCCTACATTACAATCCAAACTTAAAACTATCGCCGATGTAGGCCTTGACTATATACAATTGGGTCAAGCAGCAACCACTTTGTCAGGTGGCGAAGCCCAAAGAGTAAAACTATCGAAGGAACTTAGCAAACGAAGTACTGGGCGAACACTTTATATTCTTGATGAACCAACGACGGGACTTCACTTCGCAGATATCGAACATCTTCTTAAAGTTCTTTCCAAGCTAGTTGATTCAGGCAATACCGTGATTATTATCGAACACAACATGGATGTTATAAAAACAGCCGATCATGTTATCGATTTAGGACCTGAAGGAGGAGATAAAGGAGGGGAAATTCTCGCAGGCGGACCACCAGAAGAAGTAGCAAAAAATAAAAAATCCTACACAGGTCAATACTTAAAAGAATACCTTAGGAGAAATTAATTTACTTCGCTAGGTTCAAGGCGGGCGACGGCACGGAAAAGTCTATCCTGAGCTTCCACGAATTCATCATCAGACAAATCTGTATTAGCAAGTGCTTCCTCCGCTTTCACTAAAGAAGCTTTCGCTCGTTCCTTATCGATTTCATCTAAAAATTCTACTGCTTCAGCTAAAACAATTACTCGATTATCTGTAACCTCCAAGTAGCCTCCACTAATAATCATGTGGATAGTTTCTTTTCCTTTCTCACCAAGCAACTCATAGGAAAACCGACCGGGTCGCATTGTCGTCAGAATAGGCGCATGGTCATATAAAATTCCCAAGTCACCTTCTACGCCAGGAACATTTACTTGGTCCACTTCTTCAGTTAAGACAAGTCTATCTGGCGTGACGATACTAAGCTGTAGTTTATTTTCAGCCATATCTTATTTTGCCTGCAGTTTTTTAGCTTTCTCGTGAACTTCGTCTAGTCCGCCTACCATATAAAAAGCCTGCTCTGGAATATCGTCCATATTTCCATCCAGGATTTCCTTGAAACCAGCTACAGTGTCTTCTACTTTTACATATTTTCCTGGAGAGCCTGTAAAAACTTCTGCCACGAAGAACGGTTGAGAAAGAAATTTCTGAATTTTGCGAGCTCGCGCAACTATTAACTTATCCTCTTCTGAAAGTTCTTCAATCCCAAGGATAGCGATAATATCTTGTAAATCTTTATATCTCTGAAGAACTGTTTGAACATTACGTGCTGTATTGTAATGGTCATCCCCTAAAACCTGTGGGTCAAGAATTCGCGAAGTTGAGTCCAGTGGATCCACTGCTGGATAAATTCCCAACTCAGAAATACGACGATTAAGAACAGTAGTAGCATCCAAGTGAGAGAACGTTGTCGCAGGAGCGGGGTCAGTCAAGTCATCGGCAGGCACATAGACTGCTTGCACCGAAGTGATCGAACCTTTCTTAGTCGATGTAATACGTTCCTGCAAATTACCCATTTCTGTCGCAAGAGTCGGCTGGTAACCAACCGCCGAAGGAATACGTCCTAAAAGAGCTGACACCTCTGAGCCCGCTTGGGAGAAACGAAAAATATTATCCACAAAAAATAGAACGTCTTGTCCACCTACATCACGAAAATATTCCGCGCAAGTAAGCCCCGTCAATCCGACACGCATTCGAGCTCCTGGGGGTTCGGTCATCTGTCCGTAGATGAGAGCTGTCTTATCGATAACCTTCGATTCAATCATCTCGTGATAAAGGTCATTACCCTCACGAGTCCTTTCACCTACGCCAGCGAATACTGAGTATCCTCCATGCTCTGCACCAATATTACGAATGAGTTCCATAATAAGAACCGTTTTACCAACACCCGCACCACCAAAAAGTCCGGTCTTCCCTCCCTTAAGGTACGGCTCAAGAAGATCAATAACCTTGATCCCGGTTTCCAGCATTTCCATTCTGGTATCTTGATCTTCAAAAGGCGGGGCATCGCGGTGAATACTCCATCTTTCCTCGGACTCAACAGGAGGCTTCTGATCCACTGGATCACCAACCACATTGAGTATTCGACCCAACACTTTTTCACCAACAGGTACTGAAATTGGGCCACCAGTATCGACCGCTTCCTGTCCTCTAACCAATCCATCGGTTGGATGCATGGAAACTGTGCGAACCGAATTATCCCCAAGGTGCTGGGCAACCTCAAGAACGATTTTCTCATTTTCATTCTCTGGACTTTTGAGGTGTATTGCATTGTAGAGCGCAGGAAGTTCTCCACCTTCAAAGTTAATATCTATAACCGGACCCATTATCTGAATGATCCTTCCTTTATTCATTCCCTTCCTACCTCCATAACATTAATTTTACGATCAGGCCTTGAGTGCTTCAGCCCCGTTTACGATTTCTATCAATTCCTTTGTAATATAAGCTTGACGTGCTTTATTGTAGGTGAGTGTCAGGCCGCCTATCATTTCTCCAGCATTGCGACTGGCGCTATCCATGGCAGTCATCCTTGCTCCGTGTTCACTAGCACTGGATTCCAGAAAAGCGCGGTAAACCTCCACCGTCATATATCTTTCAAGCAACGTATTTAAAATGGCTTCCTCTTCTGGTTCGTAGATATAGTCAACAATATTCATGCTTGCTTTCCCTGTATCTAATTTTTCCGGAACAATTGGAAGGAGCTGCTCTAAAATAACTTCCTGCTGCATAACAGATTTAAATTCATTGTAGAGAACATAAACCCGATCAATCGATTTTTCAGAGAAAAGAGTCGAAAGAGTTGAACCTATTTCCGCTGCCTTGAGATAATCGAAATCACGCGTCCACCCTGAATGGTCATGCAGGATTTTGTTTTTTTTATTCTTAAATCTAGCGTACCCTTTTTTCCCAGCAGTGATGAGTTGTATTTCCTTATCACTATTATCATTTATAACTTGTATTGCTTTTTTAGTGATGCTTCCATTAAAACCACCGCATAACCCCCGGTCCGCAGTAACCACAAGGATGAGCCAACGCTTTCCATCTCTATTATCAAGAAGAGGATGCGCATCATGATTGCACCTAGCTGAAAGATGGTGAAGAACATCCATAAGCTTAAGAGCATATGGTCGGGCAGACATGATAGCCTCCTGCGCTTTACGGAGTTTAGAGGCCGAAACAAGTTTCATCGCCTTGGTGATCTGCTGAGTATTTTTTACACTCTTAATTCTTCTTTTAATATCTCTGAGGTTTGGCATATTTATCTAAATAACTTGTCAGATCAAAAAATAATAACTGCAAATACTTTTAAAAAAGTTCTCTCAAAACTAGGCCTGAAATAAACCTTTATATTCCCCAATGAGTGCTTTGATTTTTTCTTCCATTGCATCATCAAGTTTCTTTTCTTTTTCAATAGCTTCAATGACATCCTTATGTTTTTCAGTAACAAAGTTTAGGAAGCTAACCTCAAACTTCTTAATATCTTTAACTGCAATATCATCAAGCAAACCTCTAACACCAGAAAAAATTGAGATAACCTGTTCAGCCACTGAAAATGGCTTATACTGATCCTGCTTTAGGATTTCAACCAGACGCTCACCACGGAGAAGCTGCGCTTGTGTAGCCGCGTCGAGGTCACTACCAAACTGAGCAAAAGCCGCCATCTCACGGTATTGAGCAAGATCAAGG
>JBGTUV010000029.1:0-9325 GCA_041938985.1 Candidatus Nitromaritima sp.
CTTTAAATGCATAGTTTTTTGAATTTTCAACAACTATTATTTTCACTTTAGAATCAATTGAATCAAGACAATTTGTTAAAATATTTTCATCTGTTCTATAGGTAACAATTACTATAGTTAAATTATGAATATTTTCATTAGGAGATTCGTTGATATTGGATCCTTTTTTTTCAGGTCGTGGGTGGATAGCTTTGTTTTCTTCCATAAATGCAAATTCCCATTCAACATTAACGATATGAGGTTGGCGGGTACTTTAGGGTTATTTCATCATTTCAGCTGATAAAATTCAGTAGCCACCCATTATAGTTGTAATATACATGTTAATGATATTCTCTCCAGAAAAATAAACTATCAGTGTTCCCACTGCAAGGAATGGCCCAAAAGGAATTTGGCTCATGGCATTCAGTTTTTTTCCAACCAGTCCAACCAGTCCAACTACTGATCCTATAAAAGCACTAAGAAAAATTACTAGAAACACCTGTTTCAGACCGAGCAAAGCTCCAACTGCAGCGATAAATTTAATATCACCACCTCCCATCCCAACGCGACCGCGAACTCGATAATAAACTTCTGAACTGAATAAAAATATGCCTCCCCCCGAAATCAAGCCAAGCAACGATTCTTTTAGTCCAACCAAATAACCTCCCGCCACAAGCCCGAATATAATTCCTGGAAGGGTTATCGTATCAGGGATAATTTTGTGCTTAATATCGATGATAGCGACTGTTAAAAGGGTCGGGCCGATAGCACAAAATATAGCAAACTTCATCGACATGCCAAACTGAATAAACCCAGTAAGTAACAATAGAGCGGTTGATACTTCAACTATTGGGTAAAGAAGAGAAATTGAAGCGGTGCATTGTCGACATTTTCCTTTAAGTAATAGATAACTGATAACCGGTATGTTGTCCCATGCAGAAATCTTTGTTTTGCATGATTGGCAATAGGAACGTGGTGCTATGATCGATTCGTTTTTTGGGAGTCGGTGGATACATACATTGATAAAACTTCCAAGTGTTAGACCGAGCAATAAAACAGCCGTAATTTGTAGGGGAAAGGGAGTGGTTGTTAAAATATTCATCCCTGAATGATCTTGGTTGTGTGAGAACCCAGTTCCTCTGGACTCTTGTTAGGTAAACGAGAAAGAGGGTCCAAATCATTATTTGGAGCATACGGGACTAGCTGAGTTACCACCTTATATATAAGGCCAGAGGGGAACCCTTTTCGTTCGAGAAATTTTGCTATTCGGCGGCGATCTCTTTCACTATTGCTTGACGAGTAGGTTGCAAGTTTTTTTTTCGCGCAGGACAATGCGATTTTTTTTTCATCGTATTCTTCATAAAGCGAATTAAGTGTTTCCTCAATAATTTGTCTCTCAAGGCCTTTGTCCCCAAGTTCTAGCCCTAATCGTAGTCTCCCTATTTTTTTATTTACAATGCGGGACCTTCCAAATTGCATCGCAAAACGCTCATCATTAATATATTCATTATTTTCCAGAAAGATGAGGGTTTCATCCACTGCATTTTCAGAGAACTTTTTCTTTTTTAAGTAGCGGATTATTTCGTTTCGGCTTCGATCTCTATATACAAGGTACCGAATCGCACGTCTGCGGGCATTTTTTGATTCTTCCTCGTAAGGCATGAAGATGAGATTATGTCAGGATGTTGAGGTTACGTCTTTTTTCTCTTTTTTCGCTGGGGTTTCTTTTTCTTCTTTTACAGGAGAGCCTTTTTTACTAGTTGGTTCTTTGAGAAGTCCTAGTTTTTCTCTCAGTTTGGCTTCAATTTCTTCGCACATATCAGGGTTTTCTATAAGAAATGTTCTCGAGTTTGCTCGGCCTTGTCCAATGCGGGTCTCGTTATATGAAAACCATGTACCACTTTTGTTTATTAGCTCATGGGTTACGGCGAGATCAAGTAAATCACCTATTTTAGAAATGCCCTGTCCGTATAATATATCGAATTCGCAATCTCTAAATGGCGGCGCTACCTTGTTTTTAACTACTTTTACCCTTGTTCGGTTACCAACTACGCTATCGCCATCTTTGATAGCAGCTATTCTTCTAATGTCCAATCGGACCGAAGAATAAAATTTGAGGGCGTTTCCCCCTGTTGTCGTTTCAGGACTGCCAAACATAACACCAATCTTCATCCGGATTTGGTTGATAAAAATCAGGCACGTTTTTGATTTATTGACCACTCCTGCGAGTTTTCTCATGGCCTGGGACATTAGTCTTGCTTGCAGGCCCATGTGTGAATCACCCATGTCACCATCAAGTTCCGCTTTTGGGACAAGAGCGGCGACCGAATCAATCACAATTACATCTACTGCCCCGCTACGAATTAAAACCTCTGCAATTTCAAGTGTTTGTTCCCCCGTGTCCGGCTGCGAGAGTAAGAGGTCTTCAAGGTTTACCCCTAGTTTTTGGGCGTACTGAGGGTCTAACGCGTGTTCTGCATCAAGAAAGGCGGCCACACCTCCGGATTTTTGTGCTTCTGCAATAATATGGAGTGTTAGGCTGGTTTTTCCAGAAGCTTCTGGCCCGTATATTTCTACAATGCGGCTGCGGGGTACTCCACCCACACCCAACGCGGAATCCAGTGAGATCGAACCTGTAGAAATAACAGAAATCCCTTTCAAGGCATCCGCTTGACCCAGCTTCATAATAGATCCTTTGCCAAACTGCTTTTCTATTTGAGTGAACGCTAAATCCAGCGCTTTCCCTCTATCATCCGACGCCATTAATTTTCTCCTTATTTTTTTAAGACTGTTTACTCTGGGTTCCTGTAGGGTAATTTTTTGTATATGT
Source organism: Candidatus Nitromaritima sp. (assembly GCA_041938985.1). Lineage (GTDB taxonomy): Bacteria > Nitrospinota > Nitrospinia > Nitrospinales > VA-1 > Nitromaritima. The sequence goes on from JBGTUV010000029.1 coordinate 2,810, forward strand.
ACGAAGGGTTCTAGGTAAAACAACAACAGCTTTTTGTTTATAGAGTGAGTGGCGTTAAATGGCAAGGAATTTATCACTTAGAGTTTGTATATTACTACCCGTGGAGAATAAAACCTTTCACATCCGCCAAATTAATTATAGAATTCTCGACGGTCTTTCCTTAGAAATCACACCTCTTAGAAGTCGTTGACCTATGATGTCACCTTTTATTCCTCAAGCTTCCGGCCCGGTTTTTTCAGAGGATGAACGGGTCAACTTGTACTACTTAAATGAATTATACGCGGATATAGCTCGCTGCGTTTCTCTTCAACTGAAGGAAAATCATCAGATCGAGGTTCCTATTACTTCAGGCGTTTGGGGTGGGACTTACCTTATAGCTGATGATGAAGGAAAATCAAAACGAAGAATCTGGCGGATGTACTTCATCGCCAACTTGCCACAGAATAGCCCACTCGATAAACGTGAGAATATGGAGCATTTAGTCGGCTATTATTACACTTCAATTATTAATGCCTTTCGTCCATATGGATTAGAGCTTGATCTTAATATGTGGGGAGGTCGCTTGCCTTATAGTAATGGAGTAAAACCGAGTTTAACTATGCATATGGTGGACTCCTCAGAAAAAGTCAATTGGTTGCGAGGATTCTTTATATGGAATCTGGTTCCCTGGGAAGAATCAATTATTTACGATACCATTCGAAATGTTAAAGAATTTAGAGAAAAATTTAATATTAAGAAAACTCCGATCATGAAAAGAGACCCCAAGGATATTAAGTATTTGCTGCAGGATGTGATTATAACTTATCGTACTTTGGAGAGTTCTTTTTCATCTGACTTTCTGGAACACGCTCAACCTATTATTGAGGAGGTAGCAGATCATTTTCTTGAAGGCTTGTTTGACCCGGTATTGATTCGAGAATTTTTTTTTAAAGTGAGAGAGAATAAACTAATCGTAGGGTTTGAGGAAACCCTACAAGAGTATTATTTGAAAGAAGGTCTAAATGTGAGGCGAGTTGAAGACTGGCCGGTTGAGAAAATCAATTACGTTCCCGAAGGACTCAAAGAAAAGCTCATTCCTCCCATTAAAAATATTTTCGCGTCCTTTAAATCTAATTTAGACCGGAAAAACGGTTTATTGTGAACTAAAATAATTGAATAATTAGAAATAGTTGTAGAGAAACAATGCGATGATGTAGCCTCCTTGAAAATTTATAGGACTGATGATTGAATTATGTCGTCTTTAATTTTTGTTGGATAGTCGCCAAGAGTTAAGAATACCGGGTTAATGGCCGATGTGATTTTTATGACCATTGAACTTATTGATTTAAAAAGGATAATTTTTTCAATGAAATTTTTTTATTGGGTTGTATTTGGAATTTTTCTTGCTACTTCTTTGGGTTTTTATCTAAAGGAGGTTGATGCTGCTGAAAAATATGGCTATACCAAGATGCGTTCAAGAGGGAATAAGTCTACTGTAAAAGCGGCGCCGAAAAAAATTATTAAATTTCTTCCTGAAGAGGAAACAGACGGGCCTGGTGTAAAGGTATTGGTGATCAAGAAGACGGAGATAAAATCATTGGTGGACTCAATTGAAAAAAACTACAGGGCATATACTGGCATAAATCGTTACGAAAGAATTGATAAAGCTTCTTCTAGCACTAATCAAGAAGGCCGATTAAAAATAAAATTAACACGTGATATTGACCCAACCATTAGCTCTACTGACAAGCCTTTGACTCTAGGTGGCAAGGGGTTTAGTGCTTCGGTGTTTAAACCTGTCAACCAAGGTCTGCACTTTTCCTTTAATGGTCATATGAAGGAGTCACCCGTTTACAAAATTGAGAAAGAGAATACATCGGGCCGTTTGGACCCTGACTTTGAAGAATCTCAAAGTGAAAAATTCTTAATTTTTCATGATAGCGGTTCAATCTTTGGTCGAGAACCTGATATTCTCGTGGATCCTAAACCAAAACAATTTGTTAAACAACAAGAAGAAGCGGTTGAAAAAATCGATCCAATTCCAGAAACTGGTGTTTATTTCGATCAAGATAAAAAAGTAATAGTTCACCTTAACTCCCCTGAAAAACCATTAGATTTGATTCGCGATAACTCCGCTCTTTTGCAATATGACTATCAGGCTTTAATTTCTAGCGGCCCTTAAAGGGTAGATTGAAAAAATAGTTTTTAGAGAATGGGGGAATGCTACAGCCCTAGGGTTGCTTTTTTGAGTTGAGGGGTTCTGCCTTTTCCGGAGGGGTTGTTTCAGTTGTTTCAATGGTAGGTTTTTTGTCGGAGTATTCAATACCGCGATACCAATAAAAGAAAAGCCAGAATCCAACAACAAAGGCCAACAATAGTATCTTGCGAATGATGCTCGTTGGACGTCCTGTGTTCTTCGGCAGCATTTTGTTATCTCTTTTAGAGGTTTTTCTGCACGCTTTGTTTTTGACTAATGAAATTAAGTCTATTTATTTTTAGGCTAAACGAAAAACAAGTCAAGCTATACCTCGCTAGGTCAGGGGGTTTTTGCGCAACGAAACCCGAAGCTATTATTTTTTACTTCGGGAGTAAAGAAACTTCGATTGAATGTTGGAGCGCTTAAACCACATCCGTAGGACAAGCAGTCAAACCATGACCCACCTTTAAGTACCCGCTTATCCATACCGTATTCACCGCGGTTTATGTTGTTTCCTGGATGTGGAAGATAAAAACTATCGACCCACTCCCATACATTCCCGGACATGTCGTACAATCCATAAGGACTTTTCCCATTAGGGTACGAGCCGACCGGTTCTGTACCCGTAGAACCTTTGTAGGGGTGATTTGATTTATTTATGGCCCAAGTATTACCCCATGGATAAATATTTCCGCTATCACCGCGGGCGGCCTTTTCCCACTCTTGTTCAGTAGGGAGTCGCTTACCCTTCCACTTGCAATATTCACTAGCATCGTGCCAATTGACATAAATCACAGGATGGTTTTTCTTATTTTTAGGAACTTTTCCGTTAAGCCAATGATAGGGTTTTTCACGCTTTGTGTCGTACGTAAACTTTTCGTATTCTGCGTTAGTTACTTCGTAGCGGTCGATATAAAATTTATCTACTGACTCGATATACTCAGGAGCCTCATCGTCCCATCTTTCGTTAGAACCCATAATGAATTTTCCTCCAGGAATCAATCCCATTGAACCGGTATCCTTAGGAGTGCCTTCTCGTACCCTAACGTCTGAATTAGCAGTCAAAGTGTACGAGGCCGGATATGTTGTTATAGGTAATGAGAACTTGGACTGGGGCTTGATCGTGATAGTAGAATCTCTTGATAGAAAAACTTTCTCAGGTGAGGAAAATGGAGAAATGGTGTCCTTGCTAATTCCAACGTGGCATTGCTGGCATTCCGGACGCGTCGTCCGATGTTTTTTTGCTAGAGTTATATTTTTGACCTTGTGACATGCGCTATCACATTTTAATATGTGAGGATATTCTTCTATCACTTCAGAAACAACCTTCGATGTTTCGTAAGCTAGCAATGGAAACGGGCTAAATATTAGGAAGTTCACTAATACGACTAATCTTAGACTATAACTTAAGTACGAATTCACAGTTTATAAGGTGTGGTTGGTCGTTATCAGTAGTTAGGGTGAGGAGTCAAAATTAATTGAGAAAATATTATCAGGGTACAGAGCAGAGAGTCAAAGCAAAAGTCGGTTCTTTGAGTAGTTGTTTGAATGCTTTTTAAGGTGGGTTCGCTATGCAAGAATGGAGAGTGATTGAGGATGGCCCTCAAGACGGTGAATCAAACATGGCCATCGACAGGGCAATTTTGGCGTCGTGTGCCTCAGGTAAAACCCTGCCAACTCTGCGCTTGTATTGCTGGGAGCGGCCCACACTGACAGTTGGGTATGCACAAGATTTCGCCAAGGAAATCGATGTTAATAGATGTCGAAAGTTAGGCATACAGATAGTACGCAGACCAACTGGAGGGAGAGCGTTATTGCATAATCATGAAGTGACTTATAGCTTTACAGCCCCCATCCCTCATTCTAAGTTTCCACCCTCATTACTCGGTGCTTATAAAGTTGTTGCCAGAGCCTTGCTTGAGGGACTTAAGGAAATAGGTGTCTGCGGTGCGGACTTGGCCTCTGGAGAAAAGCCCGATAGAGGCAGGCATTCTTTTCACTCTCCCTCATGTTTATCCAGTATCAATCATTTAGAAATAGAAGTTCAGGGCGCCAAATTGGTGGGTAGTGCTCAAAGGCGAACAAAGAGGGCGTTTCTTCAACATGGTTCAATGCTTCTCGATTGCGATAGGGCGCTTTTGAATTCTTTATTTAAATACGCAACAGACGATGATCGTTCTAGATCAATGGACATACTGAATAATAAAGTTATCACTTTATCCGAATGCCTTGGTGAAAGTGTGACGCGTAAGGAGGTTTTTCTGGCTCTAAAAAAAGGGTTTTCTAGGGTCTTGCAAGGAAACTGGATTTCAGGACGTTTAAATTCTTTTGAATTGATTAGGTGTACGCCGAACACATCTTCGGTAGAGATTATTACTGCCTAGCTATGTTCCATAAAATAATTAATGAATTACCGAAACAGTTGACACCGATGGATGTAAAAATATTCTATAGAGCATGGCTAATTTCTAGGATTTGGAGATTTCTGTTCCACAATCGGGAAACCTGTTTGCAAAGATTCACAGGAGTTTTTTTAGTAATTCTTTTGTTCAGCATTGGAGTTGGTTGCTCTCAAAAGCGAGGGATCGCAAGCCAACCAAGACATCAGTTGTATCAAGATGTGACAGAAAGTTATCTTCCCGCTAGCAAGGTCTCTCTCCAGGGTGCTACTTTTGTTAGAGCAGACAGAAAGCTCGGTTCCGATTTAATCTGGTTTGTTTCCACTCCAGGGAAAGGGGCAAAAATAAAAATTCTCTTTAATAGAGGAACGAGTGGGATAGGTCGTGACAAGGGGGCGAGTAAAGTTCAACGTTTTGCTGAAAATATTCGCTTTCTAGCTAAAGGAGATATTAGTGGTAATGGTGTCGATGATCTTGTGTTGATTGTGCCTCCCCAGAAAAAAGGATCTGCGAAAGTACTTTTTAATAATGGTAAAGGATATTTTTACTCAAGATTAGAATTTGAATTACCTTTTGTTTCCAAGGGTGTGGAGCGTGTCGATCTGATTGACTTGGACCAAGACGGCGATGTCGATTTTTTATTCACCGGAAGAAAAATACTGGATGAAAACGAAAAACTTGAAAGAAGACAAGGCCAGGTGTTGATTAACAATGGTGGAGGGCAATTTAAAGATGAGACCTTTCTACTGTGGCCCAATCTTCCCTCAGGGGTGATTGGTACAAGTATTGCGGACTATAACCAGGACGGATCTCCAGATGTGTTTTTGGTTTATGGTAACGCACAGAATCGACTATTGATAAACAATGGAGTGGGTAAATTTATTGATAAGACAGACTGGTTACTTCCAAGAATGATAGATCAAAGTACCCATGCTGATTGGGCCGATTTTGATCTTGACGGTGATAATGATTTGCTTGTTACTAACAAGGTGATCAGGAAATCTTATCAGAGCTATTCTGGAGAAACGATCTATTTTTTAGAAAATATTGGGTCAGGACGGTTTGTTAAAAAACCAAGCAAAATATTTCCTACTTTACCAGCATTTCGAGTTTATCTTCTGGATGCAAATGGAACAGGTATCCCAGATGTGATCATCCTCAATGAAAAAGGGTTGCTATATTTAGTTGGAAAAGGGGAATGGGATTTCAGTGTAGAAACAAAAAAACGATTTCCACAAACAAGTCCTATGAGGGAAATGAGATTTGGGGATATCAATGGAGACGGGTTTCTCGATTTATTAGGTATTACCGCAAAAAATAATTATCCTAAATTGTGGTTGAATAGAGTTAAGTAGAGTTTTCCTCTAAGTATTTTTAACGTCCAAGATATTTGGTGGTTGAGTAGACGTTGGAATAATTTTTTTATAAAGAAAGGCGTTATGTCATATTTTAAAAAACTTACATTTTTGAAGGTTTTAACCACTATTGCATGGGCAGATGGCGAGGTAACCCAATCCGAGCTAAACATTCTCAAATCTTTTTACAGAAAATTCGATTTGGATAAAGGTGAACTTGCCGAATTAAGGCATTATCTTGCTGCACCGGTTTCAAAGAAAGAACAAACGGAGTTGTATGACCAGTTAGTGCATGAGTTGAGCTCTGAAAGTGAAAAAGAAGAAATTTTAGTGGCCTTGGAATCCATGGAACAAGCCACTAAACGAATAGGGAATGAAGAAAAAGAACTGGTAAGCCAATTTCGTGCATTGCTTGAAAAAACATCGGTCACAAAAAGGTCACTTGGGAAAATCCGTAATTTACTTGGTAAAACGATTTTCTCTCATGCGCGTGACAAGAACTTGGATTTAGAGAAATATTTCAAAAGAAAGGTTCTTAAGAAAGTAGAACTGAAGGCAGCAAGGTTAGGTGTGAAATGAATCTACC
>JBGTUV010000030.1:0-9281 GCA_041938985.1 Candidatus Nitromaritima sp.
TTATTCAAAAAAAGAAATTAATCATTTGTTCCATTGTATTTACGGTTCACCTAAAAAAACATAGAAACAACTTAAGAAGTATTACTAGTCTGGCACAAGTCTTGCTCAACTAACATTGAACCATCTATACAAGCGAGAAGACTCTTAATTCTTCCTTAAAACTAACTCCAAAGGAGAACCACGGAATGGAAGCATTTGAAGGATTTCAAGATAAAGAATTTGATCTACTTAATGAAGCAATATTAAAGGCTATTGTTTCATCACCAGATGTGGAGAACGTTCTTCAGTATTTCAAATCTAAAGACCTGATTAATGAAATGGCTGTTGTAAACCTTATTCTTAGTTTAGAAGAGCTATCCGGCCTCATGTTTCCAGAAGCAACAGACAAATCGACTCAGGCTATTGATTCTCCATCAGAAAATCGACTTCAGAAAATAAAAAATCCACTGGTTGGCAACACTCAAAAGGAAATCCCACGTAAACCAAACAACCATTACCTTGTTGATGGCAAGCTATTAAATCGCAACGAGATCCTCTTCGAGAAACATTTTCAAGGAAGGTTTAACGAAAAGCAGTGGCTAAAAAGGGCTAAAATTAAAACTATAGAAAAACTATAAAAATAAAAGTAAAAGAAGGCCCTGCTTTGCCGCAAAAAAACTATTTGTTTTTGAAAATCTTCGAATCGCACGAGATATATTTTATTTGTTTAATTGGAACCACAAAAATCTCATCCATAGTGGTCAATTCAAACAACTCCAAATCGTCACTAAAACCATGCTTTTCTGTATTTTCAAAAACTATCTCTTCATTATCAGTAAATACCACTTTCAACCGATACAGCATAATCTCTCCAAATTCTATTATGTGATTTTTAGCGTCTAGATCTAATTAGGTAAAGCTACCGCTTCAAATTTTTCATGCAGAGGATTTCCCAAATAATCTTCCACATAATTTTTCAGGTATCCTTTTTCGTACAATTTTTTATTAGAAAGTTTAGAATTAACCTTATGCAAAACCTTGAAGTTGCAGTTTGGAAACCGCGACTTAAATTCGTCAAAGGTAGCTCCCGAAATATCTTTTTCTTCTCCAGAGGAACCCTCCATAATAACCTTGGGAAGGAACACTCTCTTTTCGTTGGTCAACCTTCTACCAACATCGTCAAAAGTAAGCAAAGTACTACAATTGGAATCACCACCAAGCGTATCGTTAGGAACATACAAATAACGTGCTCGATTCTTTCGAAGTAAACTCATAACCTTGTATACGTTCCCAGCCATGACCACCGCGTCTTTTTTTTCCAACTCACAAGCATCAAATGTCTTAATAATTTTATTTCGGTTCAAAAAGGCTGTAATATCCGATTCCGTCTGAATCATTGTGCTATTGGGTAGGTTGGCCTCGTAAATTTTTTTCGCTTCTCTAGGGAGAAACTTTTTACCTTGTCTCATCAGCATGGTGGTATCTCGATCAAGGTATTTTAGCGGGGTAAGGCACCCCATCCAAAGCAAACACTTCTTATTCACTTGTGAGACTTTGATTGCATCGGCATACATGGTATCCGGTCCGAGCGAATAAAAATTGGCTGAGGTAACCGCCGGACCATCCAGGATTTTTAAAACCTGATCCACTGTAGGACCATGGGGCATCAGGCGCTTTCTGTAAGATCCTAATGTGATTACCGAAAGTTCAAAGTTAATCCTTCCAGGGTATTTCTCTGCCAATCGATTGATCTCATTTGCAGGAGTATACCCGACGGTAAACAGGGTAATATTTTTATCCGTGGTATCCAGGAATTCATTCAACCAATCCATAGCACGGGGGTGCAAAAAAAGATCGGTCCACTCCATATACTCATTCCCACCGACAACCCAGTGTTCTGTTCCCGTGGGGTACGCCTGTATTTGCTTGAGTATATATTCCCAGTCTTCTTGAGTGGTCAGAGGGGTGTCAAACGTAGTTCTATAACCAGTGTCTTTTTCGTAACAGAAGGCACATTTCACTGGACAGGTTTTGCCCAAACTAAGAGGGATTTTCCTGTCATTCATTTCGCGTCGGAACACCTCGTGCAACAATTCTTTATCCAAGATAAGTTCTCCCGAACAAACGATAAAAAAAACTTTTCGTCACAAAAGGTTATTAATTTTCCCAATCATTAAAAACTTTTATCAAGTTCTCATCCACAGGGACTTCCTCCCTCTGTTCATCCGTCAATTCTTTAACTAATTGACTCACATGCACAGAAGCGCACCCCATAAAAGCCATACTTTCCTGGGCCAGCTTATATGTACCCTCTTTTAATTTTTTTTGAAATTCATCCAAGTGACTTTCATTGAAAGGTTTGACCTCTATAGCCTTCTTAAATGATTTGATCGCCCCATAAAAGTCTTTCTTTTCATGAAGGTCTATAGCATCCTTCAATATATCCTGTGCCTCTCTAAATTCCTCGACTGTAACTGGTTTTCTATCCATAACAACTAAAATTTCAATTAATAAAATTAATGGGCATAAACCGTTCTTAAAACAAGAGCTCTTTAAACCATAACTCGCGAAAAAATCACCCTGTACCCGATAAATAAGAACAAACTCATGTTGGTATTGGAGTGAATTGAGATATATTTATCACCTCTTTAGCGCTGATTGTCAAGATTCCTGAACTAAATGAATTAGAATCTTTCTCTAGAGTACAAATTTGAAATAACTAAGGAAGGGGAAGAATATATACTCTAAAAAGAGACTCACATCAGTGCCTGTATAAGGACACTTCGTCTGAAATACGGATTTTGAGAATCTCGCAAGTTAGGATTAATGACCTAGTCCAGCCATTAAGCCACAACCCTGGCCCCGTAATCCCCCATAAAAAAAAGACCCCAGTAGGCTCTTGAAATGAAGATAGCTTACAAAAAAACCCACCCCATTTATCATGGAGTGGGTGCCGGTCTTTCATTTCAAGGCTTAGTTTTCTGGTCCTTTAGGACTATGTTCCTCATCACAAACACCATGGGGACATCCGCCGCCGCCGCCATAACAACCAGCGATTGAAATCGAAGCTAATAGTAACAAAACAAATATACCAGCAAATCTTTTCATTCTAACTCTCCCCCTAATTTTGTAAAAATCTAAGCCCGATTCAACAAAAGTCACTGGCTTCGTCCCTTTATGGACAATGCCTTGTAACAATATTTTGGGAGTATTTCAATCTATTTTTTTTATTTTTCAAGCATTATTTTGTCTTCTACACTAACCCACTTATCTTTAAAAGATACCTATTCTAGTTGGAATTCGATAACTTTGTCTTTACAATTCAAACAAGACGACCTTTCTATACAATATGCAAATAATTTATGCCTTATGACTACGAATCTGATGCCGCGAATATTAAAGAAAATCTGAACTGCGTCCATATTGGTTCTGATATTGTGTTTCTGCCTGAAATCGACTCAACCAACAATTTAGCCAAAGAGTACGCAAAAAATAATGCTCAAGAAGGTCTAGTGATTATCGCCGAGTCTCAAACTGGAGGCAGAGGACGAATGGGAAGATTCTGGCATTCGCCTCCGGAAACAGGAATTTATTTATCAATTCTATTGAAGCCCAATCTCAAGCCTGATCATCTTTCATTCATTACTCTGCTCGCCGGGGTCTCCGCCATCTCAACCATTAACGAAATCAGCCATCAACGCGCTAACTTGAAGTGGCCTAACGACATACTCATTAATGATAAAAAAGTATGCGGTCTATTATGTGAAATGACTCAAGAACAAGGAAATTCCTTTTCCGTAGTTATCGGCATCGGTATAAATGTCAATCAGGTACCAGAGCAGTTTCCCGAGGATTTGAAAAAAACAGCCACCTCTCTTAGAATCGTAAACGGGTCACCGATAAACCGACTGACCGTGATCCGATCATTGCTAACAACCCTAGACCGTGAGTACCGTTTTTTTTTAGCTGAGGGTGGACATTCGGTGATTAAAAAATGGAAGCTCAATACTGACTTATTTGGGAAAAAGGTCTCTGTTAAGCGCGGACCTGTCATCATTACAGGCACCGCTATGAACCTTGATGAATCGGGCCGGCTTGTCCTGCGCCAAGACAACGGGCATGACGAGGTTATTGACTCTGGTGAGATCACTCTCGGATAAATTGAGTAATCGCGAATACCAACCACAAAAACGTTTTATTCGCATTCAATAACATCCCGGATTATTTGCGCATCGAAACCCGGTGTGTCACAATATTATTTCTGGCGAACAGCTAGAATCCATCCCTACGATCCATAATCGGTGGCCCACCACCCTTGGCTTTTCTTGCTTTTTTCTTTTCCTCTCGAATTCGGTGTTCTTCTTCTAGATCGCGCTTATTAACTTTGGACACTAGAAAAACCATTAATGGGTAGGCTGGAAGGGACATTACTCCCCAGGTAAGCATGAATTTCCCTTGAGTTGAAATAGGGGCAGTCCCCTCGCTTTCTGCTCCACCCGCTATGGCGAGACCAATCATCATTCCTAGGCCCATGCCAAGGAGGGAAGATATGGCCGTCTTGTGTAGGATTTCATTTTGATATAGGGTTGGAAATATTGGGAACTCCGTTACATACGCACCTAGGATGCCAAGCGTGAACAGCATGAACATTATAGCCATCAAGAAGTCGTTAGTGATAGCAACAGTAGCAGCTGCAAGGTACGCTGGTGCACAAAGCCCCATGAGGAATGGGTTCTTTTTATAATCCATAAAATAACTCCTTTTTCACTATAGCTCAGGCACAGGGAGTTAAACCCCATTCCTGGAACCAGAATCTAACGCCTCGTCATTAGACAACGCCTGTGTGCTAATTTTTCCCGGAAGGCCATGGTAGATTTTGGTGTGATCTGTGTCAAGTGCAAATCCCTGTCTTTGCAAGGGATTTAACCGGTAATTTAACAATATTCCGACACACGGACTGCCCATTTAGAATTCATTTATGAGATTGCTACGGGATAAGCTAAAGAGAAAAGATAGGACTCAAGAGGGGACGGATGTGGCCAACCCTGGGTCGCCTCAGAGAGTCTTTGTTCAAAGTATAGTTTTACTGGGATTTTAACCAACAATTCTAACGTTTGTTTCAAGATTTTTAAAATCCAAGGTTTCGATGGATCTATAATCAACTTAATCTAAGAAAATTGAATCAAATGTCAGTGAATCGAACGCCACTCCCTTCACAGATGCCAGCTTGTCACCATGAAATACTCTTTTTACCTTTAATCCATTAGGTCACCACCCTACTCCTTAACCTATCAACTAACCCAAGAAGTTGAACTAATCTCACAATCCTTATAAAATGAATGGGTTATTTTCAAATCTCTCCATTTTTTGGAAACAACCCTAAAATAAGAAAGCCATGTCTCGAAGGGATTACTATAAAATTCTTGGTGTTGCCAAAGATGCGAAGCCCAGTGAAATTAAAAAAAGCTATCGTGAACGAGCTAAAATATTTCATCCAGACGCCAATAAGGGAACTAAAAAATCAGAAAACCAGTTTAAAGTTTTGTCTGAGGCTTACAGTGTTTTAAGCAATACTAAAAAACGCAAGGAATACGATCGAAAACGCTCTCAAAAGGGCTCTTACAAAAGAGGTCCATCAAAAGGGTGGGGTTCATCGGAGTCTGATCGCTGGGGATATGGGTTCGGCAACCAAGAATCACAGGGTCGACCTCGGCAGGACGGACCATTCGGCCAAACAGCAGCGGAAGATCCTCAGCCGCACGACCCCAATGCTCCTACTAGAGGATTTGACCTTCAGTTCATGGCCGATGTAGATTTTGCTACTGTCGCGCTCGGGGGAACCATCTCCTACAATTATGAAAAGTATGTCCGTTGTGAAAACTGCGACGGGACTGGTGAAACTGGTGAAAAAACATGTGCGGAATGTGGAGGAAAACGCCAGATTGTAAAAGAAGCCAATCTAGACGTAAAAATTCCTCCTGGAGTTGCAGATCAGTATGTCCTTCGTCTTCAAAATGAAGGAGGGGAAGGGATGAATGATGGCCCGCCAGGAGATTTGTTTCTAAAAATTTGCACCAAGCCTCATCCTATTTTTAAACGAAAAAAAAATGACATCTACATGGAAGTTCAGATTCCTCCAGAATTAGCAGAAAATGGAGGCCCCCTTGATGTCGAAACGCTAGATACCGTTAAGACTATAGAAGTCGAAGAGAGCACTCTTACTGGAGAGGAACTTCGTATCCCTAAAAATGGAGCAGCCATTTTGTGGGGGAAAAAACGGGGTGACTTAATTATTAAATTTGCAATAATGGATTCAAAAATCTAGTGAAATTTATTTTCATAATTCTCTTGATAACTTTTAGTATTGTTATCCTAACTGCTTTTATTTTAAGAAGTAAAAAGCGTGGGAAGCGTGCCCTCTACGTGGGAGGGAAACCAACCATCAAGAAGAAAAAAACCAAACCCAAAGTATCCAAGGCAAAGATAATGGGCCCGGAGAACCCAGCATGGGTCAAAATGTATGCTGAGGAAATGGCCAAACGAAACACGGCACAGACTACAGCAGTAGTCAAAAAATGGTTGAGAGAGGGATAATTGAGGGAGGTTTTACTTCTTTTTCTCTTTTGCCCAAGCCTTGGCTCTAGCCGTAAAAGTGGCTTTGAGTTCTTCTGAAACAGGAGCTGGACTCACAGCACGGGGCCCTGAACCAGAAGATTTGGGTGCCACAGGCGCAGCATCAGTTTTTGCAGTAGACCCCTGGGCGGCTGGTTTATCTCCCTTCGCAACGGGCTCAACCGGAGCTGGTTTTGCTCCAACTGCAGCGGATGCTTCACCTGGCTTGCTAACAAGTCTCATTGATGACCAAACATCGTTTCCTGGGTAGGGAGTATCTAAGCCTATTTTTAAGTCATATCGTATGATTTGATCATCGGAGCACTCACTAATCCAAGTGTTCGTAACACAACCTGCATCGAAAATCGGGTCAAGAGGAAACATTGTCCCATTTTTATCTTCACAACTTTTAGTCCCTGTTTTGTCAACGAGAGTGGAGGCTTCCTGTTTGTTGGGAATCCTCCAATTATCGATTCCGGCGTGCTTTTCTTTATTGATCTGATCCACATAAGTCCGATGATCCTGCCAAGTATAAAATTTATGGGTATCCAGCCAAGCATCTGTCTTTTTCCATATCAATCCAGTATTAGGGTCGGTAACTGTTCCGTCACCATTGTCAACAAAAGGCTTTAGTTCGGGGGCTGGTTTTTTTCCAGGGGCTGGTTTTTTTGCAGGGGTAGTTTCTTTTACAGCGCTTGGCTCGGCTGTTTTATCCGATGGAGGATCAACTTTTTCAGAAGGTTCTGCCTCAGTCATACTACAATGCCTCAAGTTATCTTAATATTTTATTCAGGAGACCACGCAAACCAAAACTAATGCTGAGGATACTTTTTTAAAATTTCATCCAAGTCTTTTTTAGATTGGGTCAACATACTCAACATATCTCCAAGCTCTACCGCAGAATAAGAATCTAAACACTCTTTATAGTTTTCTCGATAGCTGACAGCGTTGCACTGAATCCACTTCATCACTGCATCGTCCCCAGACCCGTCAGTGCATTCGTTTTTTTTTCTAGCCAATAAGTTCGTTTGTGAAATGCGTATGATTTCACAAACCAAATCGTCTTTGATTCTGCTCACTAGCCAACCTCGCTAACGTATAAAACTGTGACAATTTAAAATTTCGCCAATTTATAACGATTTACAACACTTGTCAATTCGATATTTCTAAGCAAACTTAAGCTAAAAAAAACAATAACATTCCGATTCATCTCGGAAGTTTCCAACCTACTTTCTTTTAAAGCTATGCCTTATTTTACCGAAACTTAAAATCAGTTAAAAGAAAATATCCTTTAAACATAGCTAATTAGATCAAATGACATTTCTACCCTAAAAATAATCTGCTCAGCCAAATCGAGCTTTATTTCTCGGATCCAGATCATCTCTAAGTCTATCACCTAAGAAGTTGAAACTTAAAATTGTGAAAAAAATAGCAAGTGATGGGAATAGAATAAGATGAGGATAAAACTTTATAGACTTCCAGCCTTCATTGGCCATTGTTCCCCAACTACTAAATGGAGGGGCAATCCCTAATCCAATAAAACTTAAGGTCGATTCGGCTAAGATTGCTACAGGAATTCTGAAGGTCAGGGTGACGACCATCAAACCCAAAATATTAGGCAGTATCTCCTGCATTAGTATCCTTGGGCTACTCGCACCTAGTGCGCGGGCAGCTTCTACATAAGTTTTTTCTTTGATTCGTAATACTTCTCCTCGAACCAAACGAGCAACTGTCACCCAACTCACAAGCGTAAGAGCGATGAACATTCCTGCAATACCCCTCCCCATCATAACTGTGACAAGTATGATCATCAGCATGTCTGGGAGAGCAAATACGACATCTACCACACGCATCATGAAACCATCCATCCGCCCGCCAATGTAACCCGAAATGGAGCCATAAATTGTTCCTATTACAAGCGCTAGCAGTGTAGTCAAAATGCCTATGAATAAAGAAACGCGTGCGCCATATATAAGACGCGAAAACAAATCACGCCCCAATCGATCAGTTCCCATTAAATGACTAAAGCTAGGTGTTGCTAATGTATTAAGTGTGTCCTGAGTTTCATAGGAGTACGGAGTAATCCACGGGGCAAATATCGCCGAAAAAAAAACTACGCCTAAAAACCCAAAACTTAATTTTGAAAAAAAACTCACACTCTCACCCTTGGGTCAAGCCACATATAAATAATATCTACCAAAATATTTGCAAGAACAATCAATACAGCATAAATCAAAGTCACTCCCATAATGAGTGGGTAGTCTCGATTGGTCACAGCAGTGATAAAAAAGCTCCCCATACCCGGAATCGAAAATATAAATTCAATCACAAACGAACCTGTTACCAAGCCAGCGGTTAAAGGGCCTAGTACTGAAATTATGGGGAAAATCGAATTTTTCAAGGTGTGTTTGAAAAGAATAACGGATTCTGTAAGCCCTTTCGCACGAGCCGTTCGTATATAATCCTGTTTTAACACATCCAGCATGTGAATGGACCATGTACCAAACCCTCTTAACTCAACTCTTTCACCTTTATAAAGTGCTTGTTTAATTTCACTAAGAATAATATTTAAAAATTTTTTTAAAACTGAATTTTTTTTTTTTTTTAGGAAAAGAAAAAAAATGACATTTTGTGGAGGGAAATTTGACATTTTGTGAAGGGAAATTTGACATTTTGTGAAGGGAAATTTG
>JBGTUV010000031.1:0-9251 GCA_041938985.1 Candidatus Nitromaritima sp.
AATCCTCCCTAGCGTTCCACGGTATTTTGTCGAATTCACAGGCGGTGGGAATATGGTCGACTCTACCAAAACGGATAAAAAATTCGGCGAACCAGCATTTCTTGAACTTGAAGTTTAATTCGGTCTCATCGTTTTTTTTGACATCAGGCATGAAATGTTCCCAGCCAAAAGTATCGTCAAAGTTATTTTGATTGGAATCGACAAAAGCTTTGAATGGATTGGTTGATGCTTTTTCATCTGCTATAGCTTTCTCCATTTCAGGCTTTAACCATTGCTGAAGAGCATGGGTTATGTATTGGCGGGCTCGATCAATTCTAATATTATAATCTTCAAGGACGTTATGAGTGGTGTACATAAACAACGCAAGAATGGTCAATCGTTGGGTTGCGGCGTCTAATTTTTCCCCACCTTCGTATTCCCATAGCTTTACGAAAAGTTCCGTGATTTTATCTTTTTCGACAATAACATCCTCTGTGTCCAAATGTTTTAGAATAGGTTCTATATACGCGGCGACTTTTTTGGCAAACTCAGAATCTGTAGTTGTTTCGCTATCCTTGTTATCAGTCATGGTTAAGTTTTCCAAAAAATAGATTATAAAAAATACTGAAAAACAGGAAAACCCACGCCCGATTTTTGTTATGGTCGAGTTGTTCTCCAGCACGTAATTATGTGCTTCAAAAAATAGCATATTGCAGGGTAAAGGATCAAGGTTATTAGGTTTGAGAGTAAGAATAGAGGATGGCAGTACTGGCGGGATCAAGTGTTCTCATATAGAATGCCTATTTAAATTGTCTTAAATTCATGAAGCAGAGTTTGTTTGACATAGTAATTATTGGTGCCGGGGTTATTGGGCACAGCATTGCATTTAGGTTAAAGCAATGCCGGCCGGATCTTAACTTGGCAGTTCTTGGCGATCCTATGAATTCACTCATGGCTTCTCGGGCTGCAGCGGGTATGTTGGCTCCTTTTGGAGAATGTAGCGAAGCAGATAGGTTTTTTAGATTCTGTCGGGAGTCTCTTCTGCAATATCCTGATTTCATTAAAGACTTAATTTCAACAAGTGATATTCCCGTTCACCTTTCCATGAAGGGCTCCCTCATACCCTCATCGTCACTTGCGAACGACTGGGAAAAACGAATTCGTTTTTTTCGTGAAGAAAATATTCCTCATGAAATTTGGTCGCCTGCGAGATGCCAACAGTTAGCCCCAGCTCTAGCAGAATCTTGTGGTGAAGTAATGTGGGTGGGGGAAGGTCAGGTCAATAATAGGGAAATGCACGATGCTCTTGTAGCTGCTTCCAGAAAGCTGGGGGTTGAAATTCTTGAAAAAAATGTGACTGGGTTTATTCATGATTCTTCAATCGTTGAAGCGGCAGTTACAAGCACGCTGGAAGTTAGGAGTCAAAAATTTATCCTTGCTTCTGGAAGTTGGTCGTCGCAATTGGGGGATGCTCTCGATGTATCTCTCCCATTAAAACCGATAAAAGGCCAAATGTGTCGCGTGCAGGTGGAGGACGATCAACTTGATTATACTGTCCACGGTTTGATGACATATATTGCCCCATGGAGAGGAGGAAAAGGTTTTGTGTTGGGAACAACTATGGAGGATCGAGGGTTCGACCCCGTAATCGAAGAAGGTGTGATCCAGGGTCTTATCGATCGGGCGGCGCAGGTGATACCCTGCCTCAAAGACGCCCCACTGATCGAGAGCTGGGCAGGTTTACGCCCTGCTGCTGAAGATTTGATGCCTGTTATGGGGGAAAGTACTCGTTACCAAAATCTTTTTTACTCAACAGGGCATTATCGAAACGGAATATTGCAAACACCAAAGCAGGCTGAGTACATAGTCGATACAATTTTAGAAACTCTGACTGATGAAATATCAGAATTTTCTCCAAAGCGTTATAATTTATAACTCAATCAAAATATACTTTTATGTCAGATGACAATATAGAAAGTCACGACCTTGAACGTGATTTTAGAAATATTTGGCATCCTTGCACCCAGATGAGGGAGCACGAATCAGCACCTCTTCTTCTTATTGAAAAAGGTGATGGCGTTTACTTGATTGACAGAGATGGAAAGCGATACATAGATGTTATTTCCTCCTGGTGGGTAAATCTATTTGGTCATAATCATCCCCGTCTCAACAAAGCGTTGAAGGACCAGCTAGATCAGATGGCGCACGTAATGTTTGCTGGTATTACGCATAGCCCTGCTATTAACCTAGCTGAGTCTTTAGTTAAATTAACACCGTCAAACTTAACAAAGGTATTTTTTTCCGATAACGGTTCTACCTCAGTAGAAATAGCTCTCAAGATGAGCCTTCAGTACTGGCAACAAGTTGGTGAAAATCAACGAACGAAGTTTGTTTATCTTTCTGGTAGTTATCATGGAGAAACACTTGGGGCTTTGTCGGTTTGTGGAATAAATTTATTTCGCGAAAAGTTTGAAAACGTGCTCATGGAAAACCTTGAAGTGCAAGGTCCGGATTGCTACCGATGTCCATATGACCTCAAGCCTGAAAGTTGCAAGGCTGAATGTTTTGAACATTTGGAGAAAGTACTTGAAAAAAATAGAGGAACTGTTGCAGGGGTGATTGTTGAGCCACTCGTTCAGGGCGCATCTGGAATGAAAATGTATTCTCCGGTTTATCTTGAAAAACTGCAGGAGGCCTGTGAGGATTACGAAGTACATACGGTTTATGATGAAGTCGCCGTTGGGTTTGGTCGAACGGGTTCTCTTTTTGTTTGTGATAGCCATGGACTAAAGCCAACATTTTTATGCTTATCCAAGGGTATTACCTCAGGTTATCTGCCCCTTGCAGCGACGTTGACAAGTGATCAAATTTATCAGGCATTTTATGGTGAACCAGCATCTATGAACCTATTTGTGCACAGTCATAGTTATTCGGCGAACCCTTTAGCTTGTGCTTGTGCAAACGAAACCTTGTCTTTGTTGACAAAAAATAATTTTTTAGAAAATCTGAAACCTAAAATTAAATTTCTTGAAGAGGCAGGCGGTTCATTAAGCGAAATAAAGTGGTGTGGTGAGTTCAGGCAAAGAGGAATGATAGCTGCTATTGAATTGGTACAAGACCAGTTGAGTAAGGATGCTTTCCCTTTGAAAGACCGAGTAGGATATAAGGTGTATCTTGAAGGACTTAAGCGGGGAGTTTTTATGAGACCATTGGGGGACGTTATTTATTTTATTCCACCTTTAATTATCACAAACGAAGAAATAGAGATTATGATGAATGCAGCATTTGAAAGTATTGAAGCGGTACTTGGTTAACTTAAAAAGAAAGGATAGTTGATAATGTATGAGGTGACAGTGAAAACGGGGTTTTCGGCTGCACATCAGCTTCGCTATTACGATGGTAAATATGAAAACCTGCATGGTCATAACTGGACTGCAATTGTGACTGTGGAAACTAAGGAGTTAGACAAGATTGGGTTAGGAGTTGATTTTGTGATCCTTAAAAAAAATGTTGCGGATATTTTAAGTCGCCTTGACTATAAAAATATTAACGAGGTTCCCCCTTTTGACTCGGAAAATCCTTCTGCTGAAAATATTTCTCGATGGCTATTTGGCGAATTGGCCACTTTGATGAATAGCGATAATGCTCGTTTAAAAAGGGTCGAAATTAAAGAGTTTGATGACTGCGGCGCCGCTTACTTTGAATAAGAAAACTTTTCATTTAATCGTAATTAAGTTTTTAAAATTTTGGAGACATTACTTTTATTTTAAAACGCCCCTTACAAGAGTACTTTTTTATATGTCGAATGATTAGTTAATCTATTTCACTAAAAGGGCGTCTTCGTGGCAAGCAAAGCCCTCTTTTGGATTAGAATTTATTGTGAATTTCCAGAAGTTAGATTTATCAACAAACTCTTAGCAGAATTTATGCTTCATCACTTGATCGAAGATCTCATCCTTTTATTGCTAGTTTCCCTGCCTATAAACATTGTGTTCCATCGGATTAAACTTCCCTCGGTAATGGGGTACCTAATTGCTGGAGTTTTAATTGGGCCCCACGGACTGAAGCTGATTTCAGATGTTTCAGCGGTAAAGGAACTGGCAGAAATAGGAGTGGTTTTGCTTTTATTTGTGATTGGTTTGGAGTTTTCTCTAGGGCGATTACTCAAAAATTTAACTTCAGTTCTAGGGGCCGGTAGTCTTCAACTGGGAATGACCACACTTGCCGCATGGTTTGTTTTTGTGGAAATGAATTTTCAACAAAATCAAAGCATTGCTCTAGGCCTGATCATTGCTTTGAGTAGTACAGCAATCGTTCTGAAAATGGTTACCGATAACGCTGAGATAGATACGCTGTCTGGGAAACTTTGTATTGGCATTCTCCTGTTTCAAGATTTATGCGTAGTTCCAATCATGCTCCTTTTACCTCTTCTTGGTCAGTCAGAAGTTCACACTAGCTTTGACTTTATATTCGAAGTAGCTAAATCACTTGTTGCAGTGGTTGGGATTTTTTTCCTGTCTCGCTTGATTGTCCCGAAAGCTTTGGCGTGGATTGCCCGTATAGGGAACAAGGAACATCTCACCTTATCTGTAGTATTTATCATTCTTATCACTGGTTGGGTATCTCAGGAAATGGGCTTGACTCTGGCCATGGGAGCCCTGATTGCCGGGATGATTATTTCTGAATCTGAATATAACCATCAGATTATCCTTGATATCTTGCCCTTGAGAGACTACTTCAGCAGTATTTTCTTTATTTCTGTTGGTATGCTTTTGCAAATAGATGTATTTACGAATTCTATTTTGACTTGTCTGGCACTTACTGTGCTTGTAGTTCTGGTTAAAGGAGTATTTACTACTTTATCCTGTCTACTTGTTCGGGTGCCTTTAAGAATTTCTTTTGTAGTCGGCTTGCGGTTGGCTCAAGTTGGAGAATTTTCTCTGATTCTCTCAGCGATGTCATTAAACCAAGGATTATTTGACTCGCATCAGTACCAGATGTTACTCATTGTTTCCATTCTTTCTATGCTTTTGGCTCCGCTATTGATCCAGGTTTCTACTCCACTTTCAATTAAGTTGTTTTCTAAATGGAAGTCCAAAGAAATCACTTCAAATGAGGGTAAGGACCCTAAGCTAAAAGATCATGTTGTCATTGTTGGGTACGGCGTTGGCGGCAGGACACTTGCTCAGGTGCTTCTTGAAACGAAAATTCCTTTTGTAGTTTTAGAATTGGATGGTGAGCGGGTAAGGAGAGCTTTAACGGAAGGAATCACCACTCTTTATGGTGATTGCGCACAAGAGCAGACATTGATTCGAGCCGGTTTAAGAGATGCTCGTATGATAGTTATAAAAATTTCAGACTACGTAGTTACGGAAAAAACAGTTCGTCTTTCACGGAAGATTAATCCCCAAGCCAATATCATGGTCCGGACCCGGCGAACCGATCAAGTTGAGGAACTTAAAAATGCGGGAGCGGATCAGGTAATTCCAGAAGAATTTGAGACGTCTATAGAGATTTTTTCTAGAGTGTTGAGAGACTATCACGTTCCTAATAATATTATTGAGCAACAGGTGGAATTGATCAGGTTGGAAGGCTATAGCATGTTTCGGGGTTTAGCTTTAAACACAGAAAGTCTGAAGAAGTTTTCCACCTATTTGACGGCTACTCTTACGGAGTCCTACTTAGTGTCGGAAGAGAGCTGGGCTTGTGGAAAAACAGTAGGGGATATAAATATTCCGTCTAGGACTGGGGCAATTATCGTTGCCGTGGTAAGCAAAAATAAGCCTCATGCCAACCCTGACCAAAAATTACTTGTCCAATCTGGGGATACTTTTATTCTTCTCGGCAGTCATATTCAATTAGACCAATCATTAAAGATGTTAAGATATGGTCACAGCGTGGAGGGGAGAAAAGTAATTTAACATGAAGGCAAGGACTTTCTTAAATTGCCTTTTAGGTTAAAGGTTTTGGCCTGATATTAAATAGCGTAAGACAGTCTAATAAATTTTGGTGCGATGGGTTTTACGCAAACCTTTCATGCACAATACATTAACAACTTTGATCCTCACAATATGAGGGTTATTTCTCTATGGGGGGGGGCTAAATGCCGCTTTGGCTGATAATCGGTATTGGTAGTTTTATAGGTGGTATTTTGAGGTATTGGATCAGCGGATGGGTTCAAAGTGGTGCCCTAACTTTTCCCTTGGGAACGCTTAGTGTTAATTTTATAGGGAGCTTGATTTTGAGTTTAATAATGTACCTTTCTGAGCACGCAGGGCTTTTTAGTGAGGAGGTTCGAGTTTTTTGGACTATTGGACTATTGGGATCGTTTACTACGATGTCTACATTCAGTTACGAGTCTTTTCGGTTACTTGAACAGAACGAAAATATACTGTTTGGGTTGAATATTGCGGGTACGTTGATCTTGACGCTAGCAGCTGTTTATATGGGGAAACTTATCGTGCTTAATTTTCTGGTGGGGGCAAAATGAAAAAAGAAAATATGAAAATTATTTACTACAATGGTGCTACAGGATAAATGCATGTCTCCCCCCACATTATATCTGACAGGCGAAGGTGCGCTGTTACAAGGGTAATTTGTTATGAAAGATTGTAAAGATCAATACTTAAAGGGAAAGCGAATTTCTCCTACTCCCATAGTAGATGAGTTAAGTGTAAAAGACTTGATTGATAACCACTTTAATGGATACAACGCTGCCCGTATTCAAGAGCTTTGCCATCTGATTTCCGAGAAAATGTCATCTCAGGATGTCTATGTTGGTTTTAGTCTTTCAGGCGCATTAACTCCGGCGGGTTTGGGCTCATCCTGTATTGTCCCGATGATAAGGTCTGGCATGATTGACTATATTGTGACGACTGGGGCTAATTTGTATCATGATTTACATCACTCCTTGGACCTTCCGCTGTCCCAGGGGACGCCTTTCGTCAACGATAATGAATTGTTCGAAAATGATATTATCCGTATTTACGACATTTTCATGGAATATGAAGTGTTGGCTGCAACTGACAATTGGTTGATGCGGACATTTTCAAGACCAGAATTTCAAAAGCGAATGGGAACGCGGGAGTTGCATTATTTGCTAGGGAAATTTGCTGATGAGGTTGAACAAGAACGCGGTACAGTCGGGAAAAGTTTTATTGCAGAAGCATACCGCTATGAAGTTCCTATCTATACTTCGTCACCAGGAGATAGTACGCTGGGGTTGGATATTGCGGCACTCAACCTAGTCGGGAAAGATATCTACATAGATTCCTCTATCGATGTAAATGAAACAGCTGCTCTGGTTCTTGAGGCGAAGCAAATTGGCAAAAGTGGTGTTGTCGTGTGGGGAGGAGGGTCGCCAAAAAACTTTATTTTACAGCCCGAGCCTGCTCTACAGGAAGTTCTTGGTTTTGACATTAAAGGGCATGATTATTTTGTTCAAGTTACCGATGCGCGCCCAGATACAGGAGGACTTTCAGGGGCGACGCCAAACGAAGCCGTGAGTTGGGCTAAGATAGATCCGGATACTGTAAATCAATCAGTTGTTTGTTATAGTGATACGACTATTGTCATGCCATTGTTAACGGCATATCTTGAAAGTTGCAAAATAAGGCGCAAGCCAAAACGACTATATAAAAAGCTTCCCAAGTTAACAGATAAGCTTCGTGAAAAGTTTTTGCAACAGAAAGATCTTATTTTAGGGAAGCGCAGTGTGGCTGATACGATTCAGTTCCTCAAAGGAAGTAAGGGTTAGGTCTGAATCTTTATTAAAAAAGGTTTCTCTCCTCAACGTTAGATAAATTTCATGTGTGAAATAGGAAGGTAGTATGAAATCGAGCGATTGTACATTGTTTAGTGGCGGTGCCAAAGGAGCAGAGGAAGAATTTGGTGTCCAGGCAGAAAAAAATGGAGTAGAAGAGGTGTGCTTTACTTTTGATGGTCACTCAACAAACCGTAAGCGCGGTGTACATTTCTTAACTAATGAAGAGCTAATAAAGGGGGAGGTCAGTTTGGCCTACGTGTCCAAGCTGATGAACCGATCTTACACGCATGGTCCAAAATTAAAAAAAGTATTGCAAAGCATCTGGCATCAAATCAATAGCGCTGAAGAAGTTTTTGTTGTTGGAAAAATCCTTAACGATGGAACTGTTAAGGGAGGTACAGGGTGGGGGGCTGAATTTGCGAAACTGTGCAATAAGCCACTGTGCGTATTTGATCAAGATGCAAAAGAGTGGTTGAAGTGGAATCAAAATCGATGGGGAAAGGTGTCTCCAAAAATAAAGAAGAAACATTTTGCCGGTGGGGGTACTAGATTTTTAACGCCCGAGGGGAAAAAAGCGATCGCGGATTTATATGCAGGATCATTTAAATAAGTCGATAATTTAAGTGGGCATATCCTCAAAAATGAATTCTAGAGAGCGGGAAGAATTTAGAGAAGTAATCTTAGGCGAAATAGAATCCCAGAAGCATCAAATAGAAAGCCTATTAAAGTCGATTAAACCTATTGCGCCGGATAATGCGATAGGACGTCTTACTCGGATGGAAGCCATTGGAAGTAAGGGTGTCAGTGAAGCGTCGTTGGGCTCTGCACAAAGAAAACTAGCTAGGTTAGAAACCGCGCTGAATAAAATCGAGAACCCAGAGTTTGGAGTTTGCATCCGATGTTCTAGCCCGATCCCAAAAGGTCGTATGATTTTGATGCCGGAAAGCGTTACTTGCGTTGCTTGCGCCGAGATAAAGAAAGGTTCTATGGGCAGGCTTTGATCAAGACCAATTAGTCTTTAGAGACTATTGTGATACTAATACTCAGTTTAGCCGAAAGTTAAGACGAATAATTTCTTTTGATTTTAAACTAATTTTTAACGACATGGGCTTATAGCTATTGTTATAAGTCCTTTTTGTATTTTGCAAACTTAATAATGATCATAGCCAATAATCTTGAAAAGTCTTTTGGACCTCAGAGCCTATTTGAAGGAGTATCTTTCCTTATTAACGAAGGTGAGCGCGTTGGATTAGTTGGTAAAAATGGGACAGGAAAATCTACTTTATTCAAGATGATTTTGGGTCAGGAGAGTCCAGACTCTGGAACTCTTACTACTCCAAAAGGCTATCGGATTGGTACTTTAGAGCAAATAATATGTTTTACTCAACCGACTGTCCTTGAAGAGTGTATCAAGGTGTTGAGCCCTGATAAACAATGGGATCATTACAAGGCAGAGATCATACTTTCTGGGTTAGGTTTTTCGGAGCAGGACTTCCTTAAAGATCCT